>JALVUT010000416.1 GCA_027035445.1 Thermococcus sp. | reverse complement strand
CTCCCGGCGCCACCACCTATGACCATCAGGATACCCAGCATGAACTTTGCAAGCTCAGGGTAGTTCGATAAGTTTGATATCTGAAACCCTGTACATGTAATCGCGGACACCGAATGGAACACCGCACCCTGCAGCGCTTGGGATATTGTATCACCGAACTGGACGAGGGAGAGCCAGATTATCGCAATAGTTGGGATTAAAAATAGGAACATGTACCTCACCTGAATATCATCAAAGAAGGGCTTCAGGTGTTTGTCCCTAAAGACACGGTAGTGAACCGTAAAGTTGACGGCACCCATCACCATAAGGAAGATAGTCACGGCGTCGATGGAGGTGCTATGAAAATATCCTATACTTGTGTCGTGTGTGCTCATCCCACCGGTTCCAATACCCGTCATTGAATGCACTACGGCATCGAACAGGTTCATACCGTTTATGTAGTACAGGTATATGCCAAGCACCGTGAGAACAAAGTATATCGCAAAGATGGCCTTGGCCGTATTCACGAGATTCGGGAGGATTCTCTCGGTTCTTGCCTCCGCCTTGTAAAGCCTGGCGGCCGCCACCCCGGGCCGGATTAAAATCGTGAGTGCTACGAGCACGATACCGACCCCACCAAGCCATTGCATCCATGCCCTCCAGAACAGCAGGATATGGGGATAGGTTTCTAGGTGGCGCATCATGGTCAGACCGGTTCCGGTCCACGCACTCATACTCTCGAAGTAGGAGTCTATAAAGGACATCCTCGCGATCCCCATAAACGGGACAACGCTTACGGCGGAGGCAGTAAGCCATATGAAGGCCGCCGAGATCATTGCCTGCCTGAGGTTGACGTCCTCCACCCTACCCATATGCCTTGAAAGCCATGCTCCAAACAGTATGCTCAGAGCACCGGGTACCGCAAAGTATACAGAATAGCGGATTTCATTGGGGTAGAACCACACAAGGAGCACGGGAAACAAGTACGCGATGCCAACACCCTGGAGGATGACCCCTATCAGGTTCTTCACAACAAACAGATCATCCGCTATGTTAATGTACCTTCCAAGCTCCCGCATGAGCCCACCGTAGGTTAAGGGTCTCACCGTAATATAAAGGTTTTCTCCCATGGAAAGGTTTAAGGGATTCCGGGGAATTCCCGCTTTGGTGATAGAACGTGGACGAAAGGGAATCTCTCATAAAAGCTGGCGAAATAACCAGGCAAGTAAAAAAAGAGATCCTTGACCTAATTAAACCCGGTGCAAAGCTCTAC
>JALVUT010000415.1 GCA_027035445.1 Thermococcus sp. | reverse complement strand
TCCTATACCCTGAGTGCATCAGAAAGAATCTTTCAATCCCATTTTGGTCTGATTTTATCGAAAATCAAGGAAAAGCTTATTGAGATCGTACTCACACCTTTCAATCCCATTTTGGTCTGATTTTATCTAACCGAAAAACCTAACATAAAGTTTTCAAAAAAGCTCTTTCAATCCCATTTTGGTCTGATTTTATCACTCATTGTTATTACCTCCATATTTTTCTATAACTTCTTCCTTTCAATCCCATTTTGGTCTGATTTTATCAGCCACTCGCAGTTGTCAGTCGGAGCAACTCCCATTCCCTTTCAATCCCATTTTGGTCTGATTTTATCCCTTCACCTTTGCTTTCACCTTTTTACCGTCCACTACTACTTTCAATCCCATTTTGGTCTGATTTTATCATGAACCCTGCTGCGGCGAGGTCGTGGGTTACGAACGACTTTCAATCCCATTTTGGTCTGATTTTATCGGCTTGGCACTTTACCCGTTCCAGAGGGTGGGAGTTGAGCTTTCAATCCCATTTTGGTCTGATTTTATCCCGATGAAGTTCGTCTGCGGCGTGAGCGGTACGGGCGTCTTTCAATCCCATTTTGGTCTGATTTTATCTTATCACTTCAGCGTTGTGTCTTCGTTTACCACGTAGCTACCTTTCAATCCCATTTTGGTCTGATTTTATCAGTGGTAGTGGCAGTAGCTCCTCTACCAACGATTTCTACTTTCAATCCCATTTTGGTCTGATTTTATCCGGAAGCATTGTCGTTTCGTGGAAAACGCTGGAACAGCTTTCAATCCCATTTTGGTCTGATTTTATCCTTTACAACAAGCTGAACGACATATACGAGAGATTCACTTTCAATCCCATTTTGGTCTGATTTTATCCACTCTCAAGGGCGAAGTTCTCGGCTCGTACATCAAGACTTTCAATCCCATTTTGGTCTGATTTTATCGTTCTTTTTCCACTTTCGGCTCGGGATACTTTCCAAATCTTTCAATCCCATTTTGGTCTGATTTTATCGAGATTGAGCTAACCGCTGTTCTGACTGCTGTAAACAACTTTCAATCCCATTTTGGTCTGATTTTATCCAGGCGCTGTTGATAAAGTAGTGATAATTTATCTCTACTTTCAATCCCATTTTGGTCTGATTTTATCATGCGATGGCACCGTGTATACTGTTCATAGACGAAATTGAAACTTTCAATCCCATTTTGGTCTGATTTTATCGAAAAGCACGTTCGTAAACACGGTTAAAAAGT
>JALVUT010000414.1 GCA_027035445.1 Thermococcus sp. | reverse complement strand
GTTCATCGTTCCCGGTCACGCTCATGGCAACCGTCGGGAGCAGGAGGTTCACGTAGGTCTTCCCTTCCTTAACGTAGACCACGAGGTTGCACGGCAGAAACGTTCCGCTGTTTATGTCTATCCCGATGAGCTCGCTTGAGTACTTCGGGTTGCAGGCACCGAGGATAACGTAGGGCTCCATCTCAAGGCCGAGCTTCTCCTTGAAGAGGCTGTCAATCCTTATCTCGCTGAGCACTCCAAAGCCCTCCTTCTTCAGCTCCTCCTTGACCTTCGCAACGGCCTCATCGAAGCCGGTCTCGACGGCCCTGACATAGGTATATTCCTCCTGAGGTTCTTCCGTCTTTTCCATTCCCTGGCCGTGCTTTCCGCCCATGCCCTTCATTCCCTTTCCGTGGCCCCTGCAGCCTTCTTCCATTTCCTTCCTGTCCTTCATGTCATTTCCATGACTCTTATTGTTACCTTTTATCCTCTTTCCTTTCATTTTTTCATTCATTTTGAACCACCTGTTTTTGTTTTCAATGTTCTTTCAGTTTGGAAGGTTAATAAGGTTGTCATTACCAGAACTCGAACCCATGAGGGAGGAATTTTACAGAATGAATCCGAGCCCTCCAGAATTCCTCCTTCGATGCAGAGGGATAAAAAAGAACAGGGGGTCAGAGCAGCATGTTCAGCACGGCCGCCACTCCAAATCCGCTGGTTACCACAACAACCACCCCCACCACTGCACCGTACCTCCCGCGCAGTCTGTACGGCTCAGGCAGCACCTTCAACGCCAGCAGGTACAGGAATCCCAGGACGATGGGGAGCAGCAGGGCGTTCATGACCTGAACGCTAACGCTGAGGGCGACCAGGTTAATGCCTGATATAACCAGCAGTCCGCTCAAGACCAGCGCAACGGTATAGACTGCATAGAACCAGGGTGCCTCCAGAGGACGATATTCAAGGGAGTGCCTGTATCCGCTCACCTCACCCAGTCCCCATGCCATCGCAAGCGAGACCACAACGGCGGCCACCATCGCCGCCCCAACCATCCCTAGGGCGAAAAATATAATCCCGAGGTTTTCACCCAGTGCGGGGATTAGGGCGTTGATGATCTGCTGCACTGTATCAAGCGGCACGCCTGGCTGCTTTTGACCGAGGGTGGCGGCGGTAGCAACGATTATCGCGCCCATTATCACCTGCGTTACCACCGCTCCCATCGCGGTGTCCCATCTGGCCGCACGCAGGTCGTGGATGGTCAGTCTTTTCTCCACCACAGCGG
>JALVUT010000413.1 GCA_027035445.1 Thermococcus sp. | reverse complement strand
CTGGCTGGAGAACCTCGACAACCTGAAAAAAAGCGGAAGGAAAGCCCTGGAGCTCTATCTAGGTCTTGACGAACCGGAGGAGAGCGAACCGGTCAATTTTAAATCCTTTGATAAGAGCCTAAACACGAGCCAGAGGCAGGCGATAAGCCTCGCCCTAGGCAGTCCTGATTTCTTCCTGGTTCACGGACCCTTCGGCACTGGGAAGACGAGGACTCTGGCCGAACTGATACGGCAGGAAGTTGAAGGGGGACACAGAGTCCTCGCAACGGCTGAGAGCAATGTCGCGGTTGACAATCTCGTTGAGAGGCTCGTTACCTCGGACTTGAAGGTCGTCCGCGTCGGACATCCAAGCCGGGTCTCGAAGAGCCTTCATGAGACCACCTTGGCATACCTGACAACCCAGCACGAGCTTTACGATGAACTGAGGGAGCTCAGGGTTGCGGGGCAGAACCTAAAGGAGAAGCGCGACACTTTCAGAAGGCCATCACCCAAGTACAGGCGCGGCCTGAGCGATGGGGAGATTCTCAGACTGGCCTCGAAGGGAGTTGGCATGCGGGGTGTTTCCGCCCGGGTGATAAGGGAGATGGCCGAGTGGATAACCCTGAACAAGCAGGTTGGCAAGACCTTAGAAGACACCAAAAAACTTGAGGAGAGGATAGCAAAGGAGATAATTGGAGAAGCCGACGTCCTCCTCACCACCAATTCCTCCGCCGGTCTCGACGTTGTGAACTACGGAGAATATGACGTCGCGGTGGTAGATGAAGCAACACAGGCAACTATTCCAAGCGTGCTGATACCGATAAACAGGGCAAAGCGCTTTGTCCTCGCGGGTGACCACAGGCAGCTCCCGCCGACGATACTGAGCGAGGGGGCGAAGGGGCTCTCCAAAACGCTCTTTGAAGGACTTATAGAGCGCTATCCAGGTAAGAGTGCCATGCTCAACATCCAATACAGGATGAACGAGAGGCTCATGGAGTTTCCGAGCAGGGAGTTCTACGGTGGGCGGGTCATGGCGGACAAGGGGGTAAGGGGCATCACCCTGACGGATCTTGGGGTTGGAAGCCCCACAGGGAGAGACCTCTGGGAGGGGGCTCTGAAACCCGAGAATCCCCTCGTCTTCATCGACACCTCAAAAAGGGGAGACCGCTTCGAAAGGCAGAGATGGGAGAGCGAGAGCAGGCAGAACCCCTTGGAGGCAAAACTCGTTAGGGAAGCCGTTGAGAAGTTACTGAAGATGGGCGTTAAGCCCCAGTGGATCGGTG
>JALVUT010000412.1 GCA_027035445.1 Thermococcus sp. | reverse complement strand
AGGTTGTTTAACTCTATAAAGCCGTAAGCAACTCTTTTTAAATCCAGCACTTTTGCGCCGAAATGGGCAAAAAAGCGGCGCAGTTCGCGGTTTTTTCCTTCTTGTATTGCAACGCGCAATTTTGTGTATTTCCCGCTCTGCCCCCTTAATTGAAAAGAGGCAAACGGGGCGAAACTCATCGATTTTATTTTGCTTTTTTCATGCGCCCCTTTGCTTGCATCCTCTATGCTCAACCCCTCTTGCATTGCCTGCACCATCTCTTGGGTTAGCGGTTTGTCAATTTTAATATTATAAACGCGCGGCAGGCCGCTTTTCATTAAAAGTGTGGCAACTTCAACATTATCGGTAAGCAGCAACAGCCCTTCGCTTGCAAAATCGAGCCGTCCAACCGGCACAAAATGTCTAAATTTCCCAGGCAGCAGGTGGTAAATTGTGGTTCTGCCCCTGTCATCTTTTTTGCTGACAAGCGCCCCTTTTGGCTTATTGTAAACAACCATAGTAAGCTCAAAGCGCCCTTTTTGCTTAATCTCCCTGCCTTTTACAAAAACTTTGTCGCCTTTTTGCACCTGATAGCCAAAATCGGTGACTATACGCCGGTTTATCTTTACTTTGCCCTCTTCTATCAAACGGTCTGCTTCGCGTCTTGAATATTTGCTGTTGTGTGAAATAAATTTATTTAATCTCATCGATTCCCGCCTCTATTAAATCGTGCAGATGCAGCACGCCTATTATTTTTTTATTCTCATCTGTTGCAATTAAAAGCTGGATTTTTTTACTCTCTATAATTTTTAGCGCATCAACTGCAGCCATTTTTATATCGCTTATTGCAAACGGCTCTTTTGTCATATAGTTTTCTATCGGGGCATTAAAATCAAACCCCTCTTTCAATAGGCTTCTTCGCAAATCGCCATCGCTGAATATCCCTTTTAAAATGCCCTCTTTTGCAATTAAAACATTTCCAAGCTTGCCTGCGCTCATTGTTACAACAGCCTCTTTGAGTGAGGTTTTTGGGGTGACAATGGGCAGGTTCTCTTTTCGAAGGAAGTGTTCAACTTTTAAAAAGAGTTTTTTGCCAAGAGCGCCGGCAGGATGGAAGCGGGCAAAATCCTCTTTTTTAAAGCCGCGCAGATGCATAAGCGCAACCGCCAAAGCATCCCCCAGCGCAAGGGTCAGCGTTGTGCTGGCTGTCGGCGCAACACCAAGCGGGCAAGCCTCTTTTTCTACCGAAATATCGATATGGGCATCGGCAAATTTAGCAAGCTG
>JALVUT010000411.1 GCA_027035445.1 Thermococcus sp. | reverse complement strand
CGTGCCTAGGATAATCAAGATGGGAAGGGGGACGTTTGAGGTGCAGTTTGCATACAGGTTGGTGGACATTGAAACCCCAACGACAGCAACTGCCCTCAGGCGCTCCGGAACCTCACACGCCAGCCGATACGTCATAAGCCCACCGTTGGACATCCCCACAACAAAAACGTTCCGGGGATCCGCGTGGTAATTCCCGACGAGGTTGCCAATGAGGGCAACTATAAAGCCCACATCGTCCACATTTTTCCTCTGGGATTCGTACCGCGAGAGGTTCCTGCCGTCGTTCCAGTGCTTCCCCACCGCGTCAGGGTACACCACAATGAAGCCATGTTCATCGGCCAGTCGGTTGAGACCACCCTCTGTGAGCCGCTCCATGTCAAAACCGCTGCCTCCACCCCCATGCAGGGCCACGACGAGGGGAAGGGCATTATTTCCAGAGTAGCCCGCGGGGAGATGGACGATGAAAGTCCGCTTAAGTCCGCCCACGGTTACTGACCCCCGAATATCGCCGGGATAAAGGGGCGGTCTCCTGTGGGACAGGTACCCCAACGAAGAGAGAACCAGAAGAACCGCCACAATAAGAACACCTATCGGTCTGCGATGTTTCGACCACTTCATGAGGGCTCCCGTGAGTGTTAGGGGGCTCATTGTATATGAACCTTTGCAAGGCGCTACTTGAGGGGAGGATATGCACTCCAAGCTCGTCAGCCTTCAGCGCGGCGGCGAATCCTGCGGCACTACCATCGACGATGAGAAAATCGTAGTTTTCCATGCTAAACGCCTTCAGAAACAAAAGGAACAAAATGCTAGAGTGCGGGAAGTCTCAGTGGTGGCAGCCCCCCATGAAGTGCATTCCACGGTGATTTCGGCGGGAGTGTTCGTGATGATCATGGTGAGAATGGCCTTCCATATCCCTGACATACCTCTCGGGATCCGCCTCGAACTCCGCCTTGCACCCCGGGGAGCAGAAGTAGTAAACCTTTCCACTGTACTCGACCTTGAACCTGGTGTTCTCGTCGACTTCCATCCCGCAGACTGGGTCTATCGGCATTCAGGCCACCTCCACTTCGTAGCCGTATCTTTCAATGGCCTTGACTATCTCCTCCAGGCGGACTTTTCCGGGGTCGAACTGGACAACGGCCTTCTTTTCTTCAAGGCTGACCTCCCCTGTGGCGCCAACGCTCTTTATGGCCCTTTCGATCCTCATGACGCAGTGCTTGCAGCTCATGTTTGGTATCTTCAAAACTACCTGGGTCATCCACATCACCAGTTAGAACTCAGAAAGAAAGCTTATGGGGCTTATCGTTCCCAGAATGGAAGATTGGCCAGAGGGGGCTTTAGAAAAGTGAAAGTCACAGGGAATCGATTATCGCCTTGAGCTGCTTCTCCATCGGCCTCATGAGCTCTATGACCTCCTCGCCGGTGATCCTCCAAGCGACGCTCGGCAGGGTGACACCGAGGTAGTTCCCTTCCTCCGTCCGGTAGCCAAAGCCCGTGCACGGGAGCAGTGCCCCTATGTTCGGGTCTATCTTGACAAGCTCCACCACGAGCTCCCTGTCACATATGAACAGCAGGTGGTAGTCCGCTATTATTCCATCCTTGGTTTCCACGATGGCAACCGGAATGCGTTCGCCTATGAGTAAGAAGCCCTCCTCTTCGAGTTTTTTCTTGAAGCGCTCCCAGAGGAAGTCCAGATCTTCATCAAAGCGCCTGACATAGTAAAACTCCATTTTCACACCTCCATTCCGGAAGTCTCTACCATTATGCACCTTCCGAAGCTGTATTCAACCCCTCTCATCGAGGGCCCTTGCTATCTCATCATTCTCCACACCGGGCTGGAACCAGAGCCTCCCAAAGCCTGCCTCAATCACTTCCTTTGTCACCAGGATGCCAACTTTAGGAGTCACTACAAAAACGACTACATCAACGTCCCCTGGAAGCTCCTTCACACTCAGGTAGCACCTGAGGCCCTCAGCCTCATCGTATTTGGGGTTAGCTGGGAGAACCCCAAAGCCCTTCTCGAGCAGATCTCTAAGGATAACGTTGCCGTACTTGTCCGGGTTTGGACTCGCCCCAACGAGGGCGATCCTCCTGAGTCCCTTTGCATTCATCTTCTCCACCGCAGGTGAATTCGTCTCTACTCCTTTTATGCATTACCTTTCTCTTTTGAAAGCCTCACCGTTCACGACAGAGAGGAGATCAGAGGACAGAGAGGGTAAATCACCGAAAGCGCCTTGCCAGCAGGATGAGCAGGGGCAGAAGCACCAGCAACCCCGGCCCACATACGGACGCAGTAGTCTGAGACCTCGCAGATTCCTGACTGTTTGTGGAAAGGGGAGACACGGTGTCATCTCTCAGAAAGATCTCCTGGAGTTTTTCGGCTTTTTTACCCTTGATGAGGTACACCCTCCCCCTCGTGAACAGGAGCACACCATCGCTCTTCCTTGCTTCATTTATTATCCTCCCAGTCCTGGTGATGTTGAAGGTCCCCTCAATCACCGCATAGAGATGGCCGTCGTAGAATATTGCCGTTGCGGGGATTCCGCTTATTCCAGTTATACTGTACAGTTCAGAGAAGAGCTTTCCATTGTGGTTGTTCCCTTCAATTTCATAGTACACTAAGCTCCCGGTTCCGAAGCTCTCCGCGATCCCCTTCTTCACATCCCGGCAGTTGGGACACCAGTACGCCCCGTACATATAGAAAACCACTTTAGAGGGATCGATTTCCCCGGCCAAGATCTCAGGGAAAGAGGGGACCAGAGAACCTACTAGGATCACGAGTAGTATCATACCAGCTTTCATGCTCACCACACGAATATCGACTTCCATTCAGATAAGGCTTGCTACTTCAAAAATTGAAAAATTGCCGGGATCAGGTTTCAGAATGGAACTGTACAAACTGTGGAGGCAGGATCATACCACGCCAGGTGTCTTAAGGTATCTCCCTCTTCCATAGGATAAACCCCCCTCCCGTAGGCCCTGAGCACGAGGTAGAAGGCAGCGAACAAGGTGCCCCACAGGACAGCAGCCCTGATAGTCGGACTGATGACATTGGTGATGGGGCTGACGGGCTTCTGCGCCCTTTACAAAGTTCTCGGCATAAACACCTGCAAAGAGTGCTGAGGTGGAAGGGTGAAGCATAGACACACACCCAGGCGGCAGGGAGGCAATACTCCAGTACTGCGGCACGAACGCCACCGATGTCTTCTTCTCAAAGCACGACCAGAATGCTTACGAGGTTCTCCAGAGCTACTACATCGGCACCATAGGAAACGCCACAAGGGGAGCATTGAGTTGTGATATTCTCAAGAAAGAAAAGGAAAAAGAAAAAGAAGACCAAGAAGACGATTGACGGCCTCTTCTTTTATTTATCAGCGGTTTGATGCCCCCTCCCCATTCGAGAGCTTTTCTCTTCCTCCGGGCGGCAGAACCACGAGCCTCACGCTCGATGCTTTTATGGGCAGTGTTCCTCTGATAGCTATCGTCCCGTCGGTGTTGAGAATCTTGAACGTAACGTTGATGCTCTCCGGGGCCGGAACCTCGGCGAAGGGCTCGCCTCCAAAGGCCTCCCTGAAAATGCCCTGTAGGAGAGGACTGAAGCTGCAGGAACAGGCCTCTGCTGGCGTGCTCATCGAGGCTTCAACGGAAATTACTGCGCTCTGGAATGCATCCAGCGCCTTCTTCGCTCTCCTGGTTTCGACCTTCGTTCCGCCCATTTTGACGTTTATGTTGACGAGCTGTTCGGCGAGCTGCTTGAGGTCGGCTTTCATGACGAAGGTCTGCACCATGTACTGGCCGGGCATCAGGTAGAGCTCCTCCACCGGAGCAGGGTCGTAGGGGCCGGTTCCGCCATCGGTGGGGTCGAAGACGAAGGGCGCAATCTGAAGGCCGCCGGCACAGAGCACCTCGTCGAGCGTTACCTCGTCCGTTATCGGCATCAGTTCCATGTAGTTCTCATCGAGGGGTAAAGGCCGGTAGCAGAAGCCCCCTTCATCCACTATACCCAAGAGCGTTGTGTTTACCGGCGGTACGTTGTATGTCCCCTTCTCATCTGGGGCTACCCTCATGACGGTCTCGCCCGTGTTCGGGTCAACGAGCCTCAGGACTCCAAAGTTCTCACCGTCTGTCTTTATCGTCATCCCTCTCTTGGCGTGAACTTTTATCGTCACCTGACCTGCCCCAACGGTTCTCCCGCCCTCTCTAATGCCCCGGACGAGAATGCTGCCGGTTCCGACCTGGTAGATCTCGATGCCCTCAAGCTCGTAGCCCTTTGTGATGGAGTACATCTTTTCGACCATGGCTTTAACGTCCATCTTGGTCGTCTTCCCGTTTCCGGCGTAGAAAAAGTCGCCTCTCCTGTTGTAGAAGGCCCCTATTGGCTCGCCGGTGGTGGTGTTCTCCCAGTAGGCCTTCTCGACAGCGCTTATACCGACGGCTGACCTGAGGTTGAGGAGCTCGTAGTACCTCAGTCTGGTGAGGTCGTAGAGCATTGCAGTCCTCTGCTTGGGGTCCCTCTCGTTCTCCGCTTTCTTCCTCAGCTCCTCTGCCATCGCGTCCCACTTGGAAAACTCACCGCCCTTTATCTCGAAGCCGGTCTTTTGGAGCTGGGCTTTGGTATCGCTTATAGCGTTCCTGTACTGGCTCACGAGGGCCAGGATTTCCTCATCGGTCGCCTTGGGGGGTTCGGTTGCCGTGCTCTCTGCGGGTGTTCCCGTCGAACTCCCGGTTTCCGGCGACACCGTCTTGGTTACATTCCCCTGGTCAACACATCCCGAGATGAATGCGCCGAGCATCACGACGCTTAAAAGCAGGGCAAAGCCCGCCAATTTTTTCGCTTTCATGCTATCACATCTTTTAGCCACGAGATAGCAAAAAATCAGAAGAACTCGTCAAGTGACTTATGGCCGGGGTTAGGCGAAAACGTTATTAACGGTTATGCTTGCAAAGTGGAAAAAATTAAGCAAAAACTGCTTCATCCCCTAACCGCGATGAGAACCGTAAAGACCATCATCAGGGCTATCTCGTAGGTCTCTATCAGCGCCACCGAAGGCCAGTTTATGAAGGTTCCCAGCACCGCCAGCGCGAAGATAAACCCCGAACCGTAGCGGAGGGCTCCATCCTTTGAACCCGCCCCATAGATGAGCATCCCCAGGAAGAACTGGACGAAGAAGTAGGTGGAGACGAAGACGTGTGGCCTCGTCCCGCCGTGGAAAACCCCGATGAGGGCCAAGAAGAGGGCAGAGATGCTAACGTAGGCCCCACCGACCGTCTGGAGCCTGTTCTCCGAGGTAATGATGAGGTAGAGAGAGAATGCGAACATGAACACCGCCGCCACGATGAGGCCGTAGTTGTATATCCAGGGCGAGGCGGCCATTTCGGGCGATCCGAGGTCGCTCAGGGCGTTGTGGAAGAAGGAAAACCGCCCGTTACGGCTTATGCTCCAGGCAACGAAGAGCCAGTAGACTACTCCCGCGATGATTCCAGAGTGCCTGAGCGGCCTCAGCTGGTCTTTCATCCTCTACACCATCCTGTTCAACCTGTCACTGAACGGAAAGAAAATCCCACGCCCCATGCCTCTCTCCTTCGGAACCCCCGTTGAGGGATATAGAGACACCGTGTGGTTTTGGGTGTGAACCTATATATCCCTTTCTGGACAGAAAAAGGCAGTGGTAGATATTTCTGAGTGTGAAAGTGTTAACCGGTCTTCTGAGCGCTAGCATTGACAAGCAATCCATTTTCAGATTTCACGAGCCTAATCCTGCTTAGTACTGATCGTGATTAGTGTTCAACTGTTTCATCTCAAAAAAGAAAGCTCAGAGGAGCTCCTCGATGAGCTCCGCGGTGGCACTTCTTGCTTTGCTCTTCAGCCTCTCGAGGTGACCGCTCAGGGCCTCTCCAATGCCGTGGACGAAGAGGCTCATCGCCTCATCACTCTCGAGGCCCCTCGACCGGAGGTAGAACAGGGCGTCCTCATCGAACTGCCTGACAGTCGAGGAGTGGAATGCGCTCTCTATCTCCCCGGTGTCGACCTCAAGCATCGGCACGCTGACTCCGAGAGAGCCTTCGTCCATGATGGTTATCCTGGAAAGCACAGCGCTGGAAGAGCCCCTGGCGCTCTCAAAGACCTTCGCAACGCCTCTGTGAACGGTCCAGCCGTTTTCGTAGGAGAACCCGTGAACCC
>JALVUT010000410.1 GCA_027035445.1 Thermococcus sp. | reverse complement strand
ATACATAGCCCTAGGCTTAGCGGAGGCGATATCATGAACGTCCTTGAAAGGCTGGAGAGGCTCCTTGATAGAGAGCAGTTTGAAAAAATCAAAGCCATCGACAACCCCGAACTCCACAGGTTTCTTGTGGACTGGATTGAGTGGCTTGAGCCCGATAGAGTCTTTGTCTGCACTGACAGCCCTGAAGATGAGCTCTATGTTCGCTGGAAGGCCATTTACTATGGCGAGGAAAGGCCCCTCGAAACCCCCAATCACACAATTCACTATGACAACTACTACGACCAGGCGAGGGACAAGGCCAATACGGCCATCCTGACGCCGGGTGGAAGGCCACTCCCGTACATTAACACCAAGGACAGAGAAGAGGGCCTGAGGGAGATACACAGGCTTATGAGAGGCATTATGCGGGGAAAAGAGCTCTTTGTGTGTTTCTTTGTCCTCGGGCCGAGAAACTCTGTGTTCACCATCCCGGCGATTCAGCTCACGGATTCAGCATACGTGGCTCACTCGGAGTTCATACTCTACAGAAAAGGCTATGAGGAGTTTAAACGCCTGGGAAGGGGTGCGAGATTCTTCCGTTTCGTCCACAGCGAGGGCGAACTCGATGATAGAAAAACCAGTAAGAACCTCGAGGGGAGAAGGATCTACATCGATATGGAGGACGAGACTGTCTACTCTGTCAACACTCAGTACGGTGGCAATACCATCGGCCTGAAGAAGCCTGCCTTCCGTCTTACAATCAACAGGGCAGTCAGGGAGGGCTGGCTAAGCGAGCACATGTTCCTAATGAGGGTTAACGGACCGCACGGCAGGAAGACTTACTTCACCGGTGCTTACCCCAGCATGTGTGGTAAGACCTCCACGGCCATGATAAGCTGGGAGAACATCGTGGGTGACGACCTTACCTTCATCCTTCCGGTAAACGGTGTGGCGAGGGGAGCAAACGTCGAAAGGGGTGTCTTCGGCATCATCCAGGGGGTAAACCCAGAGGACGACCCGATAATATGGAGCATCCTTCACTCCCCGGTCGAGATAATCTTCTCCAACGTCCTCGTCAAGGATGGGAGACCGTACTGGAATGGTATGAGTGTTGAGATCCCTGAGGATGGCGAGAACCACAGCGGAAAGTGGTGGCGTGGAAAGAAGGACAGTGAAGGGAACGAGATACCACCGAGCCACAAGAACGCGCGCTTTACCGTCTCGCTTGAGCACTTCCCGAACGCTGACCTCGAGGCCCTTGAAAACCCGTGCGGCGTTGAGGTTGGCGG
>JALVUT010000409.1 GCA_027035445.1 Thermococcus sp. | reverse complement strand
CGGGTTGGTAATAAAAAAAGCTGATGCAATGAGACCTTTCCATCTTCTGCCGAACAGTTCAGTGGTGGTGAGGTACGTTATCACCGCCGTGAGGGCAAAGAAGATCAAGGAGACAATCCTGGCCATAATCAGTTGCGCCAGTGGCCCGTGGATGAAATGGTAACCTATGGACAGTGTGTAGGGGTAGAGCGGTGGTCTGTACATCATGTAGATACCCTGATAAGTGAAGCTGGTTGGATTCACCGCAAGGTTCCTCGCTATGTCAATGTAAAGGGCCCCGTCGTAGGTTAGGGTGTTCCAGGGGGGAAATCTCATGAGCTGGATGAGGAACGCAGAGAGGAAGACTGCTAGGGGGAGCAACTTCGAATAATCTCTTCCCATTTTCCCACCTCCCGCTCAACAAAAACCAGGAAGAACATCAGGGCTAGGTAGAAGCCGTTTATCCCGAGCGCTATGAAGACAATGGAAAGCGAACCTGCAAGGACGAATGTTGAGATGTTTTTTGAAGCCTGCTTGAAGGCGAACCCAAGCAGGAAGCCTTCAAGAAGCCCCAAGACTCCGAAGTCATACACGGGCTGTCCGAAGATCGTGTAAGTGTAGCCGACGCTCTTTCCAAATACCCTTCCAACGTAGCCCGTTGGATCACTCATAAAGAGCAATTTAGCCTTTCCAAATGGGAAGCCCAGGTTGAAAAGTCTTTCATAGATCGTGTACGTTGTTCCCGGCCTGTAAAACAGGGTCCCCAAGAACGAAAGCCTCCACGTTTCATAGTTTCTGACCGTTGCCTGGTATCTCACCACGAAGACTGCCAGGATCAGAAGTGCTATGACTGCTAGTATCGCCACTTCCCTCTTTTCTAGACGCATGTTTCTCTCTATCAGGAGGCGCAGTGTATAGGCGGAAGCAACCACTATACCCAAATTTCTGTACGTGGCTAGAATTGCGGATGTCATTCCAACCGTGAAGAGCCAGAAATTAGGACTGAACGACAACCCGAGAACCGCCATGTAAGCTGAGACAAAGTAAAAAACACTCTCCCTGTGCCTGAGTTCTGGCCTGAGAAGGGGAACGCCATGATAAACCGCCACCATGAGTGAAATTACCGAAAGGAGCAGTATTATCGTTGGGAGGTTAACCTTGGGGTGTACCCGTATATAGAGTATGAACAGGGTGTAGGAGAGAACTCCCGCGAGGAAATACGTCGGACCGATCAGAAAGAGGATGACCACTGAAGCCACCAGGAATGCCTTGCGAGCTTTTTTGAGTTTCCA
>JALVUT010000408.1 GCA_027035445.1 Thermococcus sp. | reverse complement strand
ACTACCTGAAGCCTGCGATAGAACAGGAATACGAGTACTGGACTTGCCCGAAGTGCGGCAAAGCGTACAAGCTTAAGTAAGCTTGGTAGGTTTATTTTTAAACCTAATACCCCAGAACGAGAAAGGAGGGGTACACATGGGTGATTTTTGGGATTATTTTATTCAGGAAGGCTGGTACATCAGGTTTAGGAAGGACGAGTACGCTGAGTACATTGGAAAGCCGCCATCGATATACGACGAAATGGGACTCGACTATGTCTATGCGTACGTTGACAGGACTGAGCCGATACCACAGTACCCGTACACGTGGGAAGAACTCGCTCCCGGCGAGTACACTGAAGTGATAGACATAACCGACGCAGTTCCACTCAAGACCACGAACAGGAAGCTTCTGTACCAGTACCTCAGAGGCTGCAGGACGATGTGCAGGCAGTTTACCGAATCGCCCTTCGGCACGAAGGCGATGACTTACGAGAAAGAGCCGTGGAGGCTACCGGGAGTTACAAACACCGGTTACCTCGACGAGTCAATAAGCCCGTTCGACTACCCGTCCCCGCTGTCCCAGATATTCATAGTGAAGGGCGTCAGGTACGGAATGGCGTGCTACAACCCAACGCCCGTACCACTCACGCCGCAGACGAACTTCATCGGAAAGAAGATGCTATACACCGTCATAGACGACCCAGAGCTGATAGAGAAGCTGAGAAAGAGACTGATACCGTCCAAGCCAGTGGAGTTCGAGATTGCGATTATAGTAACGGGACAGGGGTGATGTAGGTGGAGCAGGTAATCGTCAGGAGAAAGGTATTCGACCCACTGAAGCAGAGGTGGGTTGACGAAGAACTACCGACATACACGATCAGGCTGTTTGGCAAGGTCAACAACGTTACAGAGCCAACGCTCATTGCGAGTGCAACCATTCCAACAGGAAGCCCGCCAACGGACAGAATGTCTTGGCTCGTGGCAAGAAGCAGGTTCTACGCAGGAAGCCCTGAAACGCTGTTCTCGATTGTGCACAGCGAGCTTGGGACGGTGGATGAGGTTTACTTTGAGTCTCCCGGAGATGAAGTCGTTACTGCTGGAGAGTTCGCACCGTACACCTTACCAAGTGGAGAGGTGAGGGTTTACCTGACCACACCCGGCTCCGCAAAGAGAGGCTTTGGAGTGTCGATGGAAGGACCAGTGCTGTAGAGGTGATAGCATGGGCTTCGTGAGGAGAACTAAAGTTGTCCCGGCGAGACTGGAGGATGATGCAGTACCGACCTACGACCC
>JALVUT010000407.1:289-1275 GCA_027035445.1 Thermococcus sp. | reverse complement strand
TAGCGGGGACCTGGACGGTCCCAGGAGTCAGCGGTTCCGTGACGATGTCGGCACCCTTTTGAGAGTGCCCTATAACCGGCCCGTCCAGCCGGTAGCCCATCCTGTCCGACTCTGGCGTTACGGTATAGGCTTTGCTCAGAAAAGTCCTCACGCCAGCCTCCGAGAAGTGCTCTAAATTGGGACCGAGAACAACCCTTATTTCCAGTTCCTTACTCGAATAATCCGGCCTGAGTTCGGGGGACAGATAACGCCCTTCTCTGCCGGTCAGGATGGCGTAGCCCAGGCTTAGCCGGTCGCCAGCCTTCAGAGGTCTTCCGAGCTTCGCCTTTGGATAGGCCGAGCAACTGCCCAAGAGCCTCTCACACTTTATCCCGCCGGCGAAGGCGATGTAGCCGTAGAGGCCGCTCCTTAACGTTCCGACCTCAAGAACGTCGTCCCTCTTGGCCCAGTAGCTAGTCCAGGGTTCAATAGGGACGCCATTGAGCCTACCGTCAACGTCCCCGGCGACGGTAAAAACTGTGGAGACGTTGAATCTCACCGTTGGCCCGGTAAGAAGGAATTCAAGGAGTGGGGTGTTTCCGGGATTTCCAACGAGGTAGTTTGCTATTCTCGCGGAGTAATCGTCCATGAAGCCTGAAAGGGGCGCCCCCAGCTTTCTGTACCCGGACCTTCCGGAGTCCTGTATTGTGAGGAGCGAGGGAACATTGAGGAGTTCAATCAATCCCTTCACCCCACTCCTCCTGATAGATCTCCCTGAACTCGCTCTCGTCTATGGGCACGAACTTCACTCTATCGCCGGGCTGGAGGAGCGTCGGTGGCTCTTTCGACGGGTCAAAGAGCCTCAACGGCGTCCTGCCGATGAGCCGCCAGCCACCGGGGCTTTCGAGAGGGTAAATGCCTGTCTGCTTTCCCGCTATCCCCACGGAGCCGGCAGGTACTTTGAGGCGGGGCCTCTCCAGACGGGGTGCCGCGATTCTCTCGTCCAT
>JALVUT010000407.1:0-279 GCA_027035445.1 Thermococcus sp. | reverse complement strand
CATCATCAACGGTGAGGCCGTTGTGTTCTGCCACGAACTCGATGTCCGGGCCGTACTGGCCACCGTAGACAACGGGAACATCGACGAGCCTGCCCTCAAAATCCTCGGCTTTTGCATTCAGCAGGAGCTTTATGGCACTCTCAACTTCGGTGTAGGCGACCCTTATGGGGTCGTAGACCACGAGGAGCGAGGAGTATGCCGGTACCACCTCCACAAGCCACTCAAAGCCTGCCTCCTCTATGGCCCTTGCAACGGCGTGGACCCTACCGTTTATCTCCT
>JALVUT010000406.1 GCA_027035445.1 Thermococcus sp. | reverse complement strand
TCGCCCAGGCAAGGTTCTGCACCATCTTCTTGTATGTGGCCTTCGCCAGGTGCACCGCCGTTATGACGTCTCTCGGGTCGTTTTTGACGAGGATTATGTCCGCGCTCTCTATCGCAACATCCGTTCCGGCTCCGATGGCTATCCTTACATCTGCCTGAATCAAAGCTGGAGCGTCGTTTATTCCATCTCCAACCATCGCCACTATGAATCCTTCTCCCTGAAGTTCCTTGACCTTCTCAGACTTCTGGTGGGGCAGGACCTCGGCGAAGAAGCCATCGAGGCCGAGCTCTTCGGCAACCCACTTCGCGACCTTGGCGTTGTCTCCGGTGAGCATGTAGGCCTTGATTCCCATCTCGTGAAGCTTTTCAACGGCCTCCCTTGATTCCGGCCTTATCCTGTCGGCCAGAGCTATTGCACCGACCAGCTTTCCCTAGATGACAAGGAAAACAACAGTCTTACCCTGCTCAAGGACTTTGTTGATGCGTTCGTCCTCTATCCAAAGCCCGTTCTCCTTGAGGAAACTAGGGCTTACGACGAGAACATCTTTGCCGTTGATGATACCTTGGACACCCTTACCCGGGAGCACCTTGGAGTGCTCAACATCGTGAAGCTCAATCCCGAGCGCCTTTGCCTTTTCGACTATTCCCTGTGCTATCGGATGCGAGGACTGTGCCTCCAGCGCGGCGGCATATTTCAGAATTTCCTCGTCCCCGAGCTCGTCCAGCTGGATTATGTCCGTTACCTCAAACTTTCCTTCCGTGAGCGTTCCCGTCTTGTCAAATACCACGACCTGAACATCTTTTGCCCTTTCAAAGGCCTCCCTGTTTCTGATGAGAATTCCCTTCTCTGCCGATATTGAGGTCGAAACTGAGACGACCAGTGGCACGGCCAGTCCGAGGGCATGAGGGCATATGTTATGACCATAACCGTGACCATCCTTTCAATGGCGAAGATGAAGGGTTCCCCCAGGTAAAGTCAGGTTCCAAGGGTTATCGTCCCGGCGGTTATGGCTATGAGTGTGAGCCACAGAGCAGCCCTGTTGGCCAGATCCTGAGTCTTTGAGCGGGTCTCCTGTGCCTGCCTGACGAGTTCGACGACCTGCATAAGGTAGGTGTCCTTCCCTGTCTTTTCTATCCTGACCTCTATTGCGCCTTCAATGTTTATAGAACCGCCGATGACGGTGTCACCGGGCTTCTTATAGACAGGTTTTGACTCTCCCATGAGCATTGCTTCGTTTACGCTCGTTTCACCTTCGATTATGATGCCGTCGGAGGGTATCTTCTCACCCGGCTTGACGAGAACAACGTCCCCTTTCTTAAGCTCGCTCACAGGGACATCTACTGCTCCCCCGGATGTTATGAGGTGAGCCTCCGTTGGCATGAGCTTTATCAGCTCTTCTAGGGCCCTTGAAGCACCAAGGACTGAACGCATCTCGATGTAGTGACCGACGAGCATGATATCGATAAGCGTCGCGAGCTCCCAGTAAAAGGTCTTACCGGACAGCCCGAAAGTGACGGCAACACTGTAAGAGAACGCTACGGTTATCGCAAGGGCGATCAGTGTCATCATGCCGGGTAGCTTCTTCTTAAGTTCATCTATCATGCCGTTGAGGAAGGGCCAGCCACCATAAAAGTATACCACAGCAGAGAGGCCGAAGAGAGCATAATGGTCGGCAGGAAACGTTAGCTCAAATCCAAAGAACCTCTGTATCAAAGGAGAGAGGATTAGAATCGGTACTGTAAGTACCGCAGAAACGATGAACCTCCTCTTAAAGTCCTCCATCATCATCTCGTGATGCTTCGCGCGGGAATGTCCGTGGTTTCCCATGGTTTTACTCCCATGATCGTGCGTTTTATGCTCCGTCTCATGCATATGGCCTGTGTGCCCAATCTCGGACGGGCCATGGCCTGTTTCAGAGCCCTTTCTTACGTCTCTGTGCACATTGTTTTTCTCATTCATAAAATATCATCACCATAGTTTTGTTTTGTGTAATGATATTTAACCTTTCCTTATGCAAAATGAGAAATTAAGTGGAACTAATATTTAAAAAAATAAAATAACATAATGGGGCTACCCTTTCATCGCGTCCTCAATCTCTTGGAGCCTCTTTCCGGGTTCAAGCTCCTTCTCAGCCGATGAGGTCATCAGCCCCTCGGCCATCTCCACAGTCTCTGCATCAAACTCCCCTGTGAGTATGCCCTCACTAGTGAGGTCTATCATGGTGTTGAGGGCCTCTTCAAGATCCTCAACCTTTCCCATGGCCCTTTCAAAGTCAACCTGCATCTTCGTAACGTCCTCCGCTCTAGGTCCTTCGGCGATGCTGCTGACAACATCCTTGCTGAAATGAATGAAATCAGCGGAAACCTTCACAAGCTCCCTCTGTATCTCGGCTTCTTCCATAAGGAGGAGAAGGCGCTTTGCCTGTTTTATCCTCCTCTCTATCGTGAGATACTTAACGGCACTTCTTTTGAGTAGAGACTCATCGCCGAGCTTTGCAGCCTCCTTTCCCTGAAGGAACATCTTTCTCCTCAGGTTTTCAAGACTGTTTATATACTGTTTGAGAGCCATCTTGGCCTTCCTCATGCGCAACCTGCGTTCTATCTCCTTCTCTTCCTTTGACTTCCACAGCCTGACCATAACATTACCCCCCCTAGGAACACGATCACGGTGATACACCCTTGGCCTCCTTATTAGAGCCCCCCTGATCAGCTTTCGGTGATGTTCTGGGGCCCGCCCATCGATGCAAGTCTTTCGATATCCCCCTTAAGGAGCTCGCCGACCATGGGGTGTTCCCCATTCTCAGAATTATATTACCATCCCTTATCAGGTACGCCCTGCCGTCGCCTGTGCTAGTTGTCACCATCTGACCGCCCCTTATGAAGGCCGAGACAAGTGCCATGCCCACCCTAGTCGGTTTGGACGACACTTCCTCTATTCTGTAATGGGTTTTCCCATAAGCTCTGAGGAGGAACCCCTTCACTTCCCCGTTCTTCTCCCCTCCGCCGGGGTGGGCTATGCCCCAGACAATGTACTTAACTCCAAGGAAAACATGTCCTTCCCTCATCCCCCAAACTCCTCCGCCCATTTTTCATACCTCTCGATATCTTTCCTAGTCAGCGGACTCTTGATCCTCTTGAACGCTCCCTCAAAGTCCCTCATCTCCAGCGGCCTTGTCCTCAGTGAGCGCTCCCTGAGCTCCTTGAAGGGTAACGAGGCGAGTTCGTGGAGGTTCCTGTTCTCCTCACGTATCATGTTCCAGACAGCTTCCTGGCAGAGGTTTCGGACGTCCCTCCCGGAATACAGACGCTCTACGCTCCCTTCGGCTATTGTATCCAGATCAAGTCCGGAGATATTCAGCCCTTTTGTGTGTATCCTCACTATCGCTTTAACTGCCTCTTTATCCGGTAGGGGTACGTATATCCTCTTGGGGAAGCGCGAGAGCACGGCCTCATCTAGATCCCAGGGGGTGTTGGTGGCGGCGAGCGTGAGGATGAGCTTTTCGTTGCCTCTCCCGTGGAATCCCTCAAGCTCGGTGAGGAGTGTTGAGAGCATCCTTCTGGTCGCCTCGCTGGTGTCGTTTGACCGCCTCGTCGTTAGTGCGTCTATCTCGTCAAGGAACACTATACTCGGTGCCTTCTCCCCGGCTACTCTATAGAGAGCGGAGATTATCTTACCTGACTCTCCAAAGTACTTACTGAGGACGTTCGACGCTTTGACATTGAAGAACGTGGCGCTCAGGCCTCCTGCGGCAGCTGAAGCGAGGAGGGTCTTTCCTGTCCCGGGCGGTCCAAATAGCAGTATACCCTTCCACGGTTGAACCGCGGTGGGCTTTTTTAGGGCGGAGATGACAATCACCTCCATCATCAGAAACTTAACGTTCTCAAGGCCACCTATGTCATCCCATCTTATCCTGGATTTTGAGATGAGTCCCAGCACGTACTCCCTGAACTGATCCTCCCCCTTCTCCTGGGTTGTACTTTTTCCCTCAGCATCCACCACGGCCTTCCGGCCATACCCACCTCTCTTCACCTGTCCAGCCACATCTTCCCACTTTCTCGCCTTCCTCATGTAGAGCTCTCCGTTGTAGGGCACATGCTTGGCAAGCTCCCTGAGAATGGAGGCGCATCTTAGAGCGCTCTTTTCCGCCCTCTTCATATCCCCAGTGACGACGGCTTTTTCAAACTCTCTCTTGGCCCTCTCGAACTCTGTGAGGAGTGGCCCTGAAAGGTCGACAGGCATCTTCACACCCCCTCAAAGCCCAGCTTTATCCTGTGAACTATCATCTCTGCCTTCTCAAGGAGCTCCGGCGGAACTTCCAGGCCGCTCTCAAGGCGGAGCCTCAGTTGTTCTTTCAATACCAGCACTTCATCTCTCACCTTACCCCTGGCGTAGTGCGTTAGGTCGTCGGCGTACTTGAGGGCGTTCACCAGGTCATTAAGCCTTAAGTATAGGAGGAATAGCTCACCGGCGTAGTATGCGCTCCGGGACAGGTCTTTAAGTGAAACGCTCCTGCTGAGGTTCTCGCGGTAGCTGGTGCCGAGGAATTCCGCAATATCCTTCTGAAGCTCCTCGACGCTTCCGTAGCGCTCTTCCTTACTCTTGGTGAGGCACTTCATCACGACCGGCTCGAGGGGTCTGGCTTCAGGGTTTAGCTGCCCCGGTGGAACCGGCTCTTCAATGACTATCTTGGATGCCACCTCCACAAAGTCCTCACCCTCGAAGGGAGGCCTTCCGGTCAGGAGCTCGTAGAGCACCGCACCCATCTGCCAGATGTCCGTCCTCTCGTCGGTTCCTCCGAAGCGGGAGCTTATCTGCTCCGGGGCCGCGTAGAGGGGTGTGAAACTTACCGCCTGGGTCGTTCTGCTCTCCTTGAGGAGCTTGCTCAGTCCCCAGTCACTCACCTTGGCGCGGTCGTTCTTGAGGAGAATGTTGCTCGGCTTGAGGTCGCGATGGACTATCCCCTTTGAATGGGCGTACCTGATGCCCTCCGCAACGTCGAAGACCCACCTGGAGGCGGTCTCCGCGGAAACCGGCTTTTTGATTCTCGCGAGGCTCGTCCCGCAGTATTCCATCTCAAGATATGGAACAGGAAAGATATTATAGTCATAGAGCTCAACTATATTGGGGTGACTCAGGAGCGACCAGTTCCTCACCTCTTTGAGGAAGGCCTTTCCACCGGCCTCGGTCAGGCTGACTGGAACCTTGAGTGCCACAACCGTTCCGTCCCTCCTCTCGGCCCTGTAGACCCTCGCAAAGCCGCCTTCACCTATGGGCTCAACTTTCTTGTACCTCGCGAAGAGCTCCTCCAGAGGTGTGTGAGCGGTAGTGCCGGTACCTGAAGGACCTCTATCGTTTCTAGCCGGGACTGGGATGGGTGCAGGAATCGGAGCCCTGGGTTCTATTCTCGGCCTCTCGATAATCTCGGTCTTCACCTTCACCTCGGTCTTTACCATGCCTGAACGGACGGCGACCTTAGCACTCACCTTCCCCCTCGTTCTCGGGACTGCCGTGACCGCTTGGGAGACGTACTCCCTGGGTTTAACCCCCCTGAAGTACACCCTCGTCGAGCTGAGATCAAAGTATCTGGTGAGACCACCCAGGTCTATCTCAACGTTTATCGTTCCCCTCAGCATGTTTCTGAAACCAACCCTGATCGGTATTCTATCACCGACGTGTACACTCGACGGGAGCTCCACTATCACTGACCTGCGCAACAGATCCTTCATATCTTTGCCAGGAACCGGGGGAGCAGGTAAAGCCGGTTTGGGATACTGCCGTTTATATTTTCCGCTTGGCCTTGAAACATCCCTGAGCAGGCGCTTTATCAGGTGCCAGAACCATATGGCCACTACGATGAAGATTATAAGTCCGGCTGCCCTCCCAAGGAAGAGTGATATTATAACTATGACCAGAAAGAGTTTAACTAGGCTCTCTAGGATATCGTCCATGAACCAGTGCCCTGTATGCACGCGTATCCCTCCATGTTACTAACCCTCATTTTGGCGCTTGTTTAATCATTTTCGATGGTTCGCTGGATGAAATTTTTCAGTTAGGGAGATCATGGTAAGGTGAGGGGGTCACTCAGTGGTGACATCTTCTGATCCCTTATTGCTTCCCGTAACCTTTTCTGCTGCAGTCCCGGGCTCAAGTTCGCCTTCCTTCACCGCCTGTATCGTTCTCATTATCTCCGCAAGCTCCTCATCTTCCTCGAAGTCAACCCCTGTCC
>JALVUT010000405.1:998-1279 GCA_027035445.1 Thermococcus sp. | reverse complement strand
ACTGTATACCCATAGTACTGAGGATACTTCGGAGAGCCACGGGCAAGAACGTGGAAGAACTAATGCTCCCAACAACCAGGCCCCCACTACACCCTGTTCAGGCCAAGTACTTCCTGGGAGGCGATAAGGATTGAGATACGATGCGGTCGTGATCGGGGCCGGGATAAACGGGGTATACACCGCACTCGAGCTCCTCGACCGCGGCATCAAGAAGATAGCGATTATAGAGAAAAACTACCCGGGAAGCGGGGGCACGTTCAGGTGCGCGACCGGTATAAGGG
>JALVUT010000405.1:0-988 GCA_027035445.1 Thermococcus sp. | reverse complement strand
GTACAGGGCGGGTACGTCTGGCTGTTGACGCGTGAAGAACATCTTAGGAACTTCAAGGAGTATGTTCGCTTCCACCACAGCCTAGGCGTCCCGACACGCATAGTCGAGCCCGATGAGATAAAGGAGCTCGTCCCAACCATTAAGACCGACACCCTCGTCGCAGGGGTACACGATCCTATTGCTGGAAAATCAAACCCGTTCACCGCGCTCCTAAACGTTCTAGAGTACCTAAAGAAGAGCGGCGTAGAAGTAAGGTATCCAGAGAAAGCCGAGAAAATAATCGTGGAGAATAGAGAAGCCAAGGGTATATTGACTGAGAAAGAGAGGATAGAGGCGGAAACAATACTGGTGGCCGCCGGATATGGCAGTAGAGACATACTCAGTACATGCGGAGTTGATGCCCCAATAAACAATCTGCCCAAACACGCACTGATTACGGAAAAATATAAGGAGGTCTTCAAGCCCCTCCTCGTCGACTGGGAGACTGCATCCTACATGGTACAGACAGTGTCGGGAGGCTTCCTCATTGGCGCTGAGCTCGAGGAAGAATACAACAGACCCCCGATGAACCGAATAGAGTTCTTATACACAGCCGTAAGGATATGGAGCAAGTACTTCGACTGGTTCCCATCAACACACATCATAAGGTACTGGACAGGCTACTATGTCATGACACCTGACCACCACCCCATCCTCGGTCCGGTAAAAGATGTGGAGGGCCTCTACGTCTCAACAGGGTTTAGCGGCCACGGGTTTATGATAGCCCCAGCAGCCTCCGAGGCAGTTGCAGAATGGATAGTCAGGGGCAAGCCAAGGATAAAAGAGGCTGAAAACCTCACCATAGACAGGTTCAAGGAAGGAAGGCTCATCCACGAGATCGCTGTGTTCGGATAAACAGAGAACGTAATAGGATATATAGGAGCGCGGGTAGACGGGGTAGGGCTCTCCAAACAATTTTTTCATGAAGATCAAATAGGCCCGGCTCAAA
>JALVUT010000404.1 GCA_027035445.1 Thermococcus sp. | reverse complement strand
AAAGCTCTCCCATCTTCTTGCACAAACATGTCCGTCCCGCTCTTATCGAGGAGCAACTATCAGGAGATCAGCGTCTTGCCCGGTGTAAGCGGCATAACGAGGGTTACCCCGTTCTATCTGCCCAACGTCTCACTGGTATACAGTGTTTTATTCGTCATATATGACTATCTGGGCTGCACGAAGAACCGGGCCAGGCTCCTCAGAGTCATCACCGAGTATAGAGGTGAAGGGATCATTAATGCCTATATAGCCGTCGCAGTCCCCATAAAGGATCCTGAAGAGTACAGCGTGGAGTCCATACTCTATCCGAAGAACATAGTGATAACCTATAGGTATTTTAACACGACGCACTTCGAGGTAGACCTCATGATCTATAACGCGTCATACGACATATATGGTGGAGGAATACCCTCGAGAACATTCAATGCTAGGTACAGGTTCCTGGTCAGCCTCATGAACTGGAGGTCATGGTATTGGGACGGCAACAAATGGGTCCCGGCAGGGGTCTTCCCGCTCGCATCGCCCTTCGTAGCCCCGGCTCTCCTGATCTACCGCCTATACCGCAGCTATTATGTCGATGCAGAATACTATATGGATCACCATAGTGATCTTGAGAGAATAGTTGAAAAAATAGCCAGACTAAGGGAGAGGGGAGGCTGGATTAAGGCCGATGAATACCTAGTCAATTTCTCCGAGCAACCAGCCCTTAGAGCCCTAGGAGTGCTCAATACGACCTATCTAGGGAGAAACATCGTGATCGACTACCTCAGAGACAAGATAGTGGGACCAATAATAGAAGCCCATATCCCACCGATCAACGGGATCCAGGTGGAGACCATGCAGAGCCTGCCGGGGAAAGCTGTGGAACAACTAGCAGAGGGTCTAGCAGATTATATTAAACGCGGGGATAAGGCGGTCCTCGAGAACGTCATTGAGGAATACAACGGTTTCGTCACGGGCTTCAAAACCAACTACATGGGAGGAGGAGTAGCTGGGCTGGCATGGGCGTTTATCACAGATCCCGGAGCACCCGGAGTAAACGGCATAACAATGCTGGCCCTGCCAGGGGTTGTAATGAGGTCAGAGCTCGGCCTAGACGATAAGCCCAGGTACTCGGTGATCAGCATAACCTGTCCCGGCAACCCGGCCAGGATAAAGGCTCTATACAATGTCTCACCCGATCAGTGCCTCGATAGGATAAAGAGTAGTAGAGGAACACAGGTTGTCATAGCAATCGACACGAGGCTGGCCAGAGCACTGCTTTTCAGCCCCATGGAAGCC
>JALVUT010000403.1 GCA_027035445.1 Thermococcus sp. | reverse complement strand
ATCAACTTTATTTTTTCAATGTTCTCCCTCTTAGTGATTAGGATAAACTCCCAAGGCTGAATGTTACTCCCACTCGGCGCCCATATTCCAGCCTCAAGAATCCTGAAGAGGTGCTCTCTTGGAATTTCCCCCTCCCTAAACCTCCTAACAGCCCTACGACCCTTAACAACATCAAAAAAATCCACAGTAACCACCTCACCCTTTAATGAGGTTCTTCTGTAGTTTCCTGAGCTTTGGATGCACATATTCACCGTCCTTTATGATATATCGTCCATCCCCCCTCACTGTAGGAGCGAGGCATATGCCATCTGTGTGGCTTTTTGCAGGGCCGAATTTTCCATTAAAGCTCTCTGCCTGATTGCCTAAGCCCCATTCAACGGCTCCCCATACCCTCTCATCCTCCAGTATGTTCCCCGTGAGTTTCGCCCCCGGGTTGCAACCGTATGAAAGATGGGCTATGTTAAACATATTTGGGTCGTTGAAACTTCTGAGCCACCTCTCAAAGAGCCTAGCCTCGCAGCCACCTTCAACGCTGACGACTCTTCCCTTCTCAATCTCAAGTGTTATGGGTTCCTTAAGAAGCCCAAGCTCCTGAGGCGGCCAAACAGAGCCGTCAAAAACTATCGTTCCATTAATGGTTTCCTCAACAGGAGCCCAGTCAACCTGACCGAAGAGCATATAATCTCCCGGCCCATTTACATCCCCTTCTGTAAAGATGGGCCTCTCTGGATCGTTCTCAAATTCAACATCCATCCCGGAGGGACTTGTAATCTTCATCCTCTCTGCTTTCCTCGTTATCTCCGCCAGAGCCCTCTGAAATTCGAGGAGTGCTGGAACATTTATCATCCCAATGTTTCTGACCATCATATCAGAAGTCATCCCAACCAGGCATATATAACGCACCCTGCCTTCAGCCATTACATTATCCCATGGTGTTGAATAGAGGAGCCAGCTCTTGTTGAACTCAATCCAAACATCTGCGTTCTTTAAGGCCGCTTCAAGGGGTTTTATCGGGAGGTAGGGGTCAGCGGCTTTTCCAACATGGGGCGGCATTGAATACCAGAGAACGAGAGGTTTTGCTCCGACGAGTTTTGCCGCTTTGGCTGTTGCCTCAACAACCTGCCAGTCGCTTCCGGTGTCGGCGGTTATAACCACAGTTTCTCCCCTCTGCACCTTCATAATATCCCTGATCAAACTGTAAGCTCCCTCCTGAACCTCTATGGAGAGCTCATCCATGGACATCACCTCTCAGCTCCACGATATCCTCCATGAGTTTAACAG
>JALVUT010000402.1 GCA_027035445.1 Thermococcus sp. | reverse complement strand
GCTTTAATAGGGGTTACCCTTCAGCGGGGGTACGTTACTGCCCTTTCCTGACCTCAACCCACGTCGAATGGTAGGCGGAGCCGTTGCCATAGCCCTGGACGGTTATGTTTGCCGTTAGGAAATTGGCGTTCCAGCCGAGGAGCTTCACCCAGAACGCCTTGTACAGGAGAACAACACCGGCGGGAACGTTATCGCTGAGTCTTGCAGTCGTCCTTATCTTGCCATTATCGTTGAAGACCTCTACCCTATCACCGTCATTGATCCCTCGCTTTTCGGCATCGGCCGGGTTTATGTAGAGATTGGGGTCTATCATGCCGTGGGTGTTGTGGTACTGACTAGTTACCGTCATTCTGTACGTCGGTGTAAGGAGCCTAAGGGGGTATCCACCGCTGAACTTTCTGTATTCGGGTAATGGATTCAACCCACGCCCAGCAGCCCTCCGGGAGTAAAACTCAATCCTTCCGCTCGGCGTTTTCCATTCCCTGGGGTTTTCGGGAACCTTCACGAAGCCCTTTCTTCGGAGATCCCCCCAGCTTAGGCCGTTGGACTCGAGAACCTTTTGTATTACCTCCTCGTCGCTCTCGTAGAGGTACGGGTTTTCGATGCCTAAGGCCCCCGCAAGAAGCCTGGTCACCTCACTGTTGTTTTTTCCGTAAAGCCTTGCAACTGGCTCGTTTAGAGCGACGTAGCGGTGGTAGTAGCTGTCGGCTATATCGAGCCTCTCAAAGAACGTATTCGCAGGTAGGACAACGTCCGAGTAGAGCGCTGTATCCGTTAGAAAGATGTCGTGGGTAACGACGAAGACGCCGTTCTCTTTCAGGGCCTTCCTCAGCCGGTTCTGGTTCGGCAGGCTCGCAAGTGGGTTGGAATTGTAAACGTAGAGGAACCTTACTTCCCCGCGTTCGATATACTCCTCCAGCTTCATCTGGGGAATTCTCCTTGCGGGTCTCGTCCTCAGAAAAGCCCCCTCCGCGTAGCTCCTGTCTATCGTCTTCATGTCGTAGATGAAGCCGAAGCGGTGGCCGATCAAAGCCGGAAGGATTGCTATCGCTCTAACCGCCTCCCCTCCTGCAAGGGAGCGCTGGAGGCCGTAGCCAATGTGAATTACGCCTTTCTTTTCCGCTAACCCCCCTGCGAATTCCTCAATCTCCCCAACGCTCAAGCCGGTCTCCCTGCTTACATAACCAAGCGATAGCGTTTTTACATAATTCTTGAATTCCTTAAAACCGTAGACGTTCTCACGGACGAAGTCTCTATCGTAGAGGTTCTCCTTGATGAGAACCTTTGCAACACCTAACGCGAGGAGAACATCCGTGTCGGGCCTTACCTGAAAGAACCTGTCGCCCCTCTTGGCCGTTTCCGTTCTAACGACATCGACGGTCCAGATTTCAAGGCCATGCTTTTTAGCCAGCATAAAGCCGTGAAGGTTCGTCCAGAAGGGGTTCATCCCCCAGTAGACTATGAGTTTCTGTCCCGTAATCCTCTCCGGATCCATGCCAACGGCCGTGCCGTAGACGTCCCTTAATGCCTCCTGACCGCTTCTGTCGCATATCCCATGGTCAAGGATTGCCGTGTTGAGGTAGTGAAAGAGCCTTAACGGAAAGGCGTAGTTGACAGCTCCCCGGTCGCCGGCGTACTGGTAGACCAGAACGCTCTCGCTTCCGTGGTTTTCAATGGTCTCGCGGAGCTTATCCGCTACCAGCTTTATCGCCTCGTTCCAGCTGACCTCTCTAAACTCCCCACTTCCCCTCTCGCCCGTTTTTATAAGCGGGGTCTTGAGTCTCTCTGGAGAGTGGAACCATCCTGGTAGTAAGGCGCCCTTAGGACACAGAAAACCTGCCGTTAGAGGATGTTCCGGATTTCCCCTAACCCTGAGCTTTCCGTCCTTAAGCTCGCTCACCATGGAACAGGTGTCGTAGCAGTCCCTCATACAGACGCTGAAAATGGTATCACCCCCATAGACCAATGCTCGGAAGGAGCGTTATTGCCATGCTGAGGAGGCCTCCCAGAAGCAGGGCTGGAAAGGCCCTTCTATTTTTTATCCCGAGCAGATAAGCCGCCAAGGCTCCTGTCCAAACCCCAGTTCCCGGAAGAGGAATAGCAACGAAGATGAGGAGCCCCCAGAAGCCCCACCTCTCAAGGTAGGGGTGGGCTTTCTTCCTCACACGTTCTACATAATAAAGGTAGAGACGTGCGACTTTCCGTAAAGGGGTTCCCTCCAACCAGAACATGAACCTGTCTATGTAGGGGAGCAGGGCAGGGAGAACGAGCGAGAGGAGCAGGACCCCAAAGGCAGCCACTATAAGGGTTCCGGACAGAGAGTAGCCCCTACCTATCCCGTAGACTACGGCGTAACGGCCCTCAAACGTGGGGACCAGCGAGAGAACGAAGACATCGAGAAGGTTATTCAACGTCGAACACCCCCAGTTTAAGCGCTGTGATCACGGCACGATAATATGGAATCCACCGGTCCTCGGTAAGCACCACGAGAATGCCCACCCACATCCCTAACAGGAGGGCGAATACCACGTCGCTAAACCAGTGGACATGGAGGAGAAGCCTTGAGATGGCTATTACAACCGCCCAGCCCCACCAAAACGGCCAGAGCTTCTTCCAGCGTCTGCTAAGGAAGTACGCGAGCACCGCTGCCCTAGTTGCGTGCCCGGAGGGAAAGGCGAAGTAGTCGGCGTTCTTTATTGATTTGAACAGACTCCAGTGAACCGAGGCCTCTCCAGGCCGGGGGACACCGGTCAGAACCTTCAACAGGCCTACTATAACCATAGAGACCGCAATACCGGCGGTTAGTTCAAGGGTGAACCTGCTTAATCTCCCCCTGTCCTTGAAGTCCCACAGGACGAAGAGGATGAGGTAGAGAACGGTGAGGGCAAAACTTGCCGTGTCGGTAAGTGAGTTCATGAAAGGGCCCCCTACAGGTAGGGCCGAGTTCAGCCAACCGTTGACGCCCCTGAATAGACCGATCCATTCCATGGATAGCAGGACTAAGAGAACGACAGTAGCAACAGCAAAGCCCAGCACGGCCTGTTGTCCAGCTTTCTCACCCATCTTTCCTACCCTCCCTGATGATCACGGCAGCAAAGAAGAGGGTTATTATCAGAAAATCCATAAACCTCACCGCCAGATCCATGGTGTCGATGTTGATATTCGGGGAGATAATATCAATATGCCCCACGAGTACCTTCAGCGCATAAAGGAAGAATGCCACTGACACTATCAAAAATTTTCGGAATCTTGTTCTCTGGTATGCAATAAGTGAAGCCGCCGTCAGCAGGAGTGAAAATATTATAATGCCCAAGCTCAGGAGCTGATCCATATCCAGCATTTTAAACGCCCTCCTCAAAGTCCATGAATATGTCCACTATCCCATCCGCCAATCTCTCAAGCAGGCCCGGATGGTAGTTCCGGATAAGTTTAGCAAAGAGTTCAACATTTCCCGCAAATTGATATTTTACAAATTTTCCGTCCCGCATGCTCTGAACCAGGCCAAGCTCCTGGAGCTTACCTATGTAGTAGTTCACCGTTGGGGGGGAGAGACCCAGCTCCTCGCAGAGCTCCTTCTGGGTGACTCCAGGTTTTGCAATCATATACATTATTATCTCCCTCACGTTTTCGCTTGAGAGCAGGGCTAGGATGTCCTTTTCCCTTTCACTGAAGATGCCCGTCGGAAAGTAATGTCGTTTCAGGCCCCCTTTTCTCGATGTTATCATCCCGAGTTTTTCAAGCCTGTGGAGATGGTACTGGAGATCCCCCTTGGCCAGGCCAAGCCTCCGGGATATTTCGTTGAAGTTCAGGCCCGGGTTTTCTTTGATGAATCCGAGCACGAGCTTGGTACGTTCGTTGAGCTCCCGGCCACTCATGGTTATCCTGAGCACGTATGCCCGGCCCCCTAATTAAGGTTTTGTGGTTCAGTTTTAGAAATGTTCTTAGGGTTCCGTTTATGGTATACTTCAATAGGAGGGCTCACATTTCAAAAAGCGAACCAATACTTCAAAAACTGGGCCAGAGGAGATTTATATAAGCTCTGATGTATACCATACTGAAGAATCTAAAGGGGGTGATAAGCCGTGAAGATATGGAAGTTCAGCATCGGGCTGAAGGCCGCCGCATTGATGGCGGCACTGATAATGGTGGCGAGCATAGGTGCCCTTGCAATGGCGGCCTCGACCGCACCCACAAACGCCACCGGAAAGAACGTTCAGTCACCCAGCTATACGGGAAGCATAAAGATTGCCCGGAACTCCAATTTGAGTGAGACTCAGGAAGCAAAGGCTCTCCAGAAGCTTGCAAAGATAACTCCGGGGCAGGCCAAGAGCGCAGCGCTCGCGAAGGTGAATGGAACCGTGATCAAGGTAAGTCTGGACAATGAGAACGGATACCTTGTGTACTCGGTGGAGGTTAAGGCAACCAAAGGGCTCATGAAGGACGTGAAGGTTGACGCCGGAAACGGGAAGGTGCTCCACATCGACAGCAATAATAAGACGAAAAAAGAGACCACCGGAAGCGACACGACGAAAGAGAGCAGTAAAGAAATGGACGAGAGAACCTTCACAGATTTGCATGATGTCTGACCTGGATATAAACGACGAGGTGACATGGGGGGAGGGGACTGAACCTCTCTCTAATTTTTGGTATCCACCCAATATTTCGAGAAGTATACCAATTAACTTTTTATGGATTAACGCGTAGGGGGAAACCGTGAGCATGATGGACATCGGTACCTACACTGCGCTCCTCACGGCCCTGGACGACAGGGCTCTAGAGCTCCTGGGAATAGCAGTGGCAACGTACTATCTGAGTGTAATTATTTACGCCCTTCGGTGGAAGACGGTCCTCGGCGGAATGGGCAAAACAGTTCCGCTGATTGACCTTCTGAAGATAAACCTCTCCTCCATCTTCGTTAACAACGTAACCCCCATGAGCCGGGGGGGAGGAGAAATCCTAAGGATAACGTGGGTCTCAAAGAAGCACAGGGTACCGGTGGCCGTTTCAACCGCTAGTATACTGTACGAGAGGATCTCGGAGATCGTGCCCGTGCTTATCCTTGCGGTGCTGGGTGTCTCCTACTTCGCGACCCACCTCCGCCTCTTCCTCGTGATTCTCTCAGCTCTCATGGTTCTGGTGTGGCTCAAATGGGACAGAGTAATTGTGTTCTCAATAAGGCTCTTCAAGATCAAGTTAACGCAGGACGACCTCGTGAGGATGCTCGAACTCAAGCGAAAGCCAACGGTAAACATGCTCACGGTTGGCCTGAGTTCAGCAGTGTGGTTTCTGGATGTTATGAGGCTTAAACTCATAGCGATGGCGTTTGGATGGGATCCCCCCCTAACGTTTCTCTCAATAGTATCCCTGGCAAACCTGCTCTTCGGCCTGATAGCCTTCACCCCAGGGGGGATCGGGATAGTGGAGGGCGGACTTATGGGAACCCTCACCTACTTCGGGATCCCCTCAACCCTGGCCCTCTCCGTAACCCTACTCGAGAGGTTAATTTCGTACGTGTCGAGCACGGTGATAGGTTTCATCACCCTAGTGGCATCTGGAGGTGTTGAAGTGTGGAAAGCCTTAAGATCGCGCTAGTCTCTGACTGGTTCTTCCCGAGCGTTGGCGGGATAGAGTATCATATCCATGACCTCGCCACGCGACTCACGTCCCTTGGACATGACGTCCATGTGATAACACGGTTTGGAGATTATCCTGATGAGAACCTCCCCTATGAGGTTCATCGGTTTAAGGGCCGGATAACGATGGAGAGTTCCCATGTGAGCATAGGGGCAGGTGTGCTAAAAAGGGTAAATGAGTTATACAAGAGGGAGCATTTCGATGTAACCCATGGTCACAGCATATATTCCCCCTTGGCCCTCGGTGTTGCCAACCTATCCGCAGGGATAAGGGGCGTTCCAAGCGTGGTGACAGGCCACTCCCTTCTGGGTGATTCCATCCTAAACCCCGTTTACATCACGATCCTGCGCTTCTCACTCCGCAAGGTCAGTTCGTTCATAGCCGTTAGCGATGCGGTTGAAAAGGACATGCGCTCAATCCTGGGCAAAAGCCTGGGTAACCGGGGAATCTACCTCATCCCCAATGGAATAGATACGGAGTTCTGGAAGCCGCCGGAGGATAAGGAGGAGCGGAAGGAAGCCATCGGCCTAAGGGGAGTTGTGGTAACGACCACTTCACGTCTAACGAAGAGGAAGAGGATTCATGTGATCCCTGAGATCGCACGGAGGAT
>JALVUT010000401.1 GCA_027035445.1 Thermococcus sp. | reverse complement strand
GGCTGGACTATCACCTCGTAGCCTTTCTCACGGAAGAGCTGGGCGACGAGGGAGTTGCCGGTGAAGACGACGTCGAACCTCGGCACCATGCTCACCACATAGGTCGCCCAGATGGCGTTGAAGTTGATGTCCGGCAGAGGGATCAGGTAGTAGCGCTTGTCGGCGAGGCCCGCTTCCCTCAGCGCCCTGATTAGCATCTCCATCCTCTCGCTCGTCGTGAAAGGATTCTTGAGGGTGTGACTCGCCTGAGCACTTCCAATGCCTATTATCACCTCATCAACCTGCGAAAAGACGAATTCTAGCGCTTTAATGTGGCCGTTATGAACCGGCTGAAACCTACCCACGAAGAGGCCGCGCTTAACCATCACTTTCACCTCCTGAGATGTCCTCAATGACACCAATGAACGCCTCTATCTTCGGGATAATCCCTTTTATCTCCCCCGGTTCGAGAGAGAAACCAACATCGTACTGGGCTTGATGTCTCAGACTCCTGACGTAGTCGAGGTATCTCACCCATTTAACATCGAGGACACCGGGCTTTACATAAAACTCCCTCAGATAGGCCGAGATACAGGCGTGGCTTTTCTCCCTCCAGCCATCTTTGAAGAGAAGTGCCCTTGAGGCGTGGAAGAAAGCAAGGTACGCCATCACGAGGGCACCCTCGTAGATTCCAAGATCAAGGTTCTTCCTCGCTGACTCCATGAAGGAGCGGGCTTTGGCGAGGCTGAGCCTCCCAACTTCAGGCTGTGGTTCGATCCTTCGAAGATAACCCCTCCTAACGCACTCTTCAAAATTCATCAACGTCACCCCATAAAACCAGTGAGGAAAGCTTGATGCTCCAGTACAGGTGGGGGTTCTCTTTTTTGATCCTGGCCAGCTTTTTCCGGGTGAGTATAATGAGATCAACCTCCCTCCCAAGGATGTCCTCGGCTCTCTCCTTGAACTCCATAGCCCTGAGAGGGTCATCATCTTCAGACATAATCCACAGGTCAACGTCACTGGTCTTCCCGTTTTCACCCTTGGCAAAGCTTCCATAAACACCTAAAGCGAGCATCCAGTCCTCCCTAAGCGGAAGCAGAGCCTCCCTCAGACTCCAGAAGTTGAGGAACCTTTTAAGTTCTTTCAGCTCGGGACCTTTGGCGAGATAAAACCTCCGCCCTCGCTTGTAGATTATACCCAGGTTCATCAGCTCCCGGAAGTACGTGGAGACCAATCCCTTGCTGAGGTCTAGAGATGAAGCCACCTCTTCTGCCCCAAACTCCCCCATCTCCAATATATACTC
>JALVUT010000400.1 GCA_027035445.1 Thermococcus sp. | reverse complement strand
CCACTGGAGCGTGTACGATAAAATCAGACCAAAATGGGATTGAAAGATATACAAGCCGTATTTCCAGATTCCAGAAGATGTCAGGATAAAATCAGACCAAAATGGGATTGAAAGGAACACGTAATAGAACATTCCCGCAACTGTCAGAATCGATAAAATCAGACCAAAATGGGATTGAAAGGTAGTTGATGCACTCGGACACAAGCTGAGCGGAAAGGGATAAAATCAGACCAAAATGGGATTGAAAGCTCCTATCCAATCTACACACACATTTTCCATACAAATCGATAAAATCAGACCAAAATGGGATTGAAAGCCAGTATTTTTTCAACTTCTTCCAGCATTTTCTGAGATAAAATCAGACCAAAATGGGATTGAAAGTTTTGATTGGGAAATCAGTTAGACCTCTCACAAAATTGGATAAAATCAGACCAAAATGGGATTGAAAGGTTACTAATTCTTACAAACACCTTTCCAGCGAAGACAAGATAAAATCAGACCAAAATGGGATTGAAAGCATCACTGGGAGCAATAAAAGACGTTGGGAGAATCAAAGATAAAATCAGACCAAAATGGGATTGAAAGTGAACGTTCCGTTTGTGTAGTCTACCGTATAGTCTACAGATAAAATCAGACCAAAATGGGATTGAAAGAAATCGACTGCTTTCTCGAAAGCTTTAGATATATCAGGGATAAAATCAGACCAAAATGGGATTGAAAGTATACAGAATTGAGAGAGCGATATTCTTGCTCATAACGATAAAATCAGACCAAAATGGGATTGAAAGTTCACAGGAAAGGTATATCATGAAAAAGCCGTGAGAATGATAAAATCAGACCAAAATGGGATTGAAAGCGCAAACCAGGAAATCACAACTATTGTAGCAAGCACGGATAAAATCAGACCAAAATGGGATTGAAAGCTTGAATACCACAACTTGGACAGTTACTGAGGGATTTGGATAAAATCAGACCAAAATGGGATTGAAAGTTTCTTTGATGAGTTCAATGGCTTCGTTGAGGTCGGGATAAAATCAGACCAAAATGGGATTGAAAGTTTTTTCACCTCAACCGCAATACAGCGTTAAAATATGATAAAATCAGACCAAAATGGGATTGAAAGTTTAGGTAGTTGTCAATTATTCTTTTCATAGCTTTGTCGATAAAATCAGACCAAAATGGGATTGAAAGCAGACTGTTCTCGTGAAGGAAGAACGACCGCAGCTCAGCCCGATAAAATCAGACCAAAATGGGATTGAAAGCTTCGCCGTGTTGTCCTTTCCTGAC
>JALVUT010000399.1 GCA_027035445.1 Thermococcus sp. | reverse complement strand
CCAACGCCTCAATTCACATGTTCTTCATGCTCTCTGACATCGATGTGGTCTGGCTCGACTCCGCGAGGCGCGTCGTGGACTTCAAGACCGCGAAGAAGTGGCGGCTCTACTCCCCGAAGAAGGCCGCAAAGTACATCATCGAGGGGCCGGTCGGCATCATAAAGACCCTCGGGGTCGAGGAGGGCGATCTGATAGACTGGTCTCCGACGGAGGACAGGGAAAAGGCCGTACCCACCAAAGTCTCACTGCCGGGCAAACTGAACCTGACGAACCACAACGGCGTCGCGATGACGGAGAGCGTGGGAGAGGCTAAAGCCAATTCGCCCCGCCAAGGGGATGATTAAAGGCCGGAGAGAACTTCTTTCAGAAACGGGACGTCTTCTTTTAGCGTCTTCCACACGACGCGGAGATCAACGCCGAAGTAGGCGTGTAGGTCTGCGTCCATATTCAGCTAGTTCTCCATTTCATAAGGAACTCAGACTCTGCCCTGCCAGTTCCACCAGATCCTCCGGCGTTAAAACCTCAATTCCCTCCGGTTCCCTCTTAAGGACTTCAACGCTCGGTACGATGAGGACTTTCCTGCAGTCGAACTTCCACAGCTTTTCCTCGATCTTTCTTACCTCCTCCCTCTTCACGCGGTTCTTCCACTTGACCTCTCCAACGATTTCGAGCTTTTTGAAACCCTCCAGGGCGATGTCCAGTTCAAGCTCGGGTCGTTCCACGCTGACAGGCCTTAAACCGTAAACTTTTGCCAAAAGACCCTCAGTAAAGTCCTCCACATGTCTGGGAAGCTTCTCATTCACTGCCTTCCGGATGAACTCCTCCGGAGTTTCAAGCTCAGTATAGGCGTACTTCGCCTCGAGGTAGAAGTGGAGCTCGAGCAGGGGAGAGGCTATGAAGTAGCGGAAGCGCTTCTTTTTTCCGTGTATCGGCTTCTTTCTAACTAAGCCCATAGCGGTCAGAACCTTTAAGTACTTCTGGACACTTGACGGCGATTCAATCAGCCCCCTGGAGAGGAGGTAGTTCCCTATCTCGGTGCTCTTGGATTTTCCATCCGCTATTGAGTGCAGTATGGCAAGGTAAACTTCCGAAAGCCTCAGCTCCTCCTCGGAGAAGGCCTCCCCAACTATCTCCGCAACGAAGGCACCGGAGGAGTGGAGGTACTTCGCCAGGAACTCCCTCAGTGGGGGCCGGTAGAGCGGGACCAGGATAGGTTCGCGGAGGTAGGTGGAGGCTTCCACCAGTTCTCTTCCCTCAACTTCCTTTGAAAGCTCAAGGAGGATTTCCC
>JALVUT010000398.1 GCA_027035445.1 Thermococcus sp. | reverse complement strand
CGGCGGCCAGCCGTCAGACAGGGGGATGATAGAGGGAGATGGGTTCCGGATCCGCGTGGAAAGGGTTTACGGCAAGGACGAGATATGGCACGAGGGGAAGCTTGAAGGCCGCCTTCCCGAACCCGGAGAATCCGTGAGACTGCTCCTCAACTGGGAGTGGCGCTACGAGAACATGAAGAACCACACCGGCCAGCACATACTCTCGGCTGTCTTCAAGGAACTGTACAACGCCGGCACTACGGGCTTTCAGATCTTTGAGAGCTACAACAAGATAGAGGTCGATTACCCGGGTGAGCTGGACTGGGGCACCATTCTTGAGGTCGAGAGGAGGGCAAACGAAGTCGTCTGGAAGGGGCTTCCGGTCAGGGTTGATGTTTACGATGAACTCCCGGCCGGGCTGAGGGGTAGGCTGAGGAAGGAACTATCCGATAAGGTTAAGCCGCCCATACGGGTGGTCTCGATCCCTGGCGTTGACGTCACCCCCTGCGGGGGAACCCACGTGGGGAACACCCATGAGATCGGGGTTATAAAGGTGCTCAACTTCTACCGCAAGAGCCGGAAGCTGTGGCGCATTGAGTTCGCCTGCGGCAACAGGGCACTGAAGAGGCTCAACGGGATTCTCGAAGACTACTGGAGCGCCCTCGACGGCATGCCCAACAAGAACCCGCCCCTCACGGAAAGAGTTGGGGAGATTAGGAGAGAAATCGAGGGGCTTGAAGGGGAGATAGACCGCCTGAGGAGGGAGCTGTGGCACTGGAAGGGCTGCGCCCTCATCGACAAGGCGGAGGAGATGGGCGACTACAACGTCTTCTCGCTCGTCGAGAAGTGGCCCATGAAGGACGCCCAGGCCTTCGCCATCAACTTCGTCAAGGAGAATCCGGGAGCGATACTCCTGCTCGCGGGCGAGGACTACGTCATATTCGCCAGGAACGAGGAAGTCGACGTCTCGATGAGGGAACTCCTGGGGGAGGTCATAAAAGAGCTTGGGGGCAAGGGAGGCGGTACCGACAACCTCGCGAGGGGAAAGGTGGAGGCGGAACCCGAGGACGTCATAGAGGTTGCAAAGGACGCCCTCAGGAGAGCCATGGGTCTATGAACCTCTCCTCCATTTCCAAGTGAATGAGGACGAAGCCCAGAGCGAGCACCGCTATGCGGTTCCGAGGGGAAGGACCATCCACCATGCCCCCAGGTAGAGCGCCCTCTGCTTTATCACCATCGCAAGCAGACCGCCCCAGTTGAAGCCCGGTATGACCCTGAAGAAACCCAGGATTGATATCAGGGCAAGGGCC
>JALVUT010000397.1 GCA_027035445.1 Thermococcus sp. | reverse complement strand
TGTTCGCCCCGAAGTTCAGCTATCCGAGTCCGGGCAAGTTGAGCGGACTCATCCACGACCACTTCAAGGAGAAGTACGGCGAGGACGCGCCCATCTTAACGCTCGCCTACGGCCCCGACTTCGCGGTTGTCAGGGCCGCGGACGGAATGGCAGCTTACGGCTTCGACCTCAATGAGATCATTCCAAAGCTCCAGGAAGCCCTTCCAAGTGCCGGAATAGAGGGCGGCGGCCACAGCTACGCGGGCTCGATAAAGTTCTTCGAGGGTATGAGGAAAGAGGTTCTGGAAGAGTTCGCCAAGCAGGTGGTCAAGCTGAAGAGGGCCTGATGTTTCTTTTTCCTGCCAACCTTTTTAACCCCCCGCGAGAACCTCCAAAAGGGGGAATGCGAATGAAAGTTGTTCTTGAAGTGACGTTTAGAATGGGCGGCGTTTCCTACCGCGGCCACCGCTGGGAGGATGATGCACTCGTTTTTGAGTTTGAAAGGCTGGGAGATGCGTTCATACAGGTTCTCAGCACCAGAAAGGTTGAGGACGAGGTCGAGAAGAAGCCCGCCAGGGTGCTTATAGAGCTGAGGACGAAGGAAGGCGGAAAGGTCTTCGAGGCCATAGGGGAGAAGGGGGTTTACCGGGCTATGGAGCCCTAGCTTCGCTTCCTACCCACCAGTGCCAGCACTGCTAAGAGCACCATAACCGCGGGTCCGCACACTGAAGCGCTGTTTCCAGTCTGGGACTCCCCTGATGGACCCAATGTTGTGGTATCCACTGAAGAGGTGATAGTTTTGACACCTCCAGGTATGGGTTGGTTAGTGGTCTCGTTTGACGTTGTACGAACAGGCGCCAAGGTTACGTTGAGCACCTGATAACCCCCAGGGGCCAGAGTCACGTTGATGGAATACACCTTGTAGTCAGGAGCGGACAGGGTCACCTCGTATCTCCCATAGAACAGTGATACATTCTGAGGGGTCTCTCCCACTGCGGAACTATTTATCAGTATCTCCGCTTGGGGTCTGCTGTCCACGAAGAGGTGCGCGGGTTTGGGCATCAGAACAACCGTTTGTGTTATCTCCTCTCCACCCGAGACCAGAACTTTTTTTGAGTACGTGTGATATCCTTCTTTTTGAACCGTTATATTGCACCATTCTGCCGGCAGTATCATTCTGACGGAACCGTTGGTGTGGCTGAGGTTGTAAGAAACCCCTCTGGACCCCAAGGGACAGGCTATTGTGAAGTTGGCATCCGGTGGCTCCACCGTCATGTTGAGAAACCCTATCCAGTTGTTAAGGAAAAGGT
>JALVUT010000396.1 GCA_027035445.1 Thermococcus sp. | reverse complement strand
AAGTTAATAAGCTTTGTCGAGTGAATTTTGGGTCCCAGTATGGAACTGTCTACTTGGCATTCAAATGAAATGCAGACATCGGCTATAACAGCGTGCCCAATGCAGGAACTCCCGACAAGATTGTTATCCTGATTCCTTGTGAGATCAAAAAGACTACTGGATACTGTCAGGAAGAGGCATTACTCCTCAGTGGGGCAATAAATTTGACCGCAAGTGTACTTGGCTCTTACATATGTGAATCCTAAAAGGGGTATGCCCTACTGTGATACCTGGAGGGAATACAAGATGAACAGGGATGCGATGAAGCTGGCTCGATTCTTCTCCACATTTTTTAGGGGGTTCATTGTTGCTTTCGCACTCTCTGGTTTCGTTGCGTTAAACACCCATTATGGAGAGAGTTCAGGTGAAATATTAGCTGCATGGTTCAAGGCGGGGATTATTTTTGGCATCGCCTACGCGTACATCACATATCTTGAGTTTAACACGGGTAAAGTCAAGAAGGGTATACCCTCTTGGGCCGCCGGAAGGCTTGCACAGTCTCTTGCACCCTGGCTTTTTCTGGATTCGGTCATGCTTTTTGGCATTATGATCCCCTCTGGGGGATATATTGGTGGGGTTATATATAACAAATATGGACTTTCCCTAAGCATCCTGGAGCTGACTCTCGTCTCGGTCCTCAGCGGTGCTTTCAGGGGACTGATTTATGCCCACATCGGCCTGCCTGAAATGCCGTGGTTCGTTTACCGCAGAATTGCCGAAAAAATTGTGAGAGAGAGTTCAAGGAGTTAGTCATATCACCACCGTCAAAAACTTTATGAAACCTCCTCCAAACCTTAAGCGGGGAGTGGAATGCTGGAAGTGGTGCTGTGGACAACTGCAATACTCATTGGACTGGTTCTCCTCGTCATTTCGGGCGATAAGCTGTCCGACAAGATAGTTGAGGTCGCGAGGAAGGCGGGTGTCTCCTCTCTTGTCATAAGCATCGTTCTCATAAGTCTCGCAACAACACTCCCAGAGCTCATAACGAGCGCTGTTGCCAGCTACCAGGGGGCGACAGGTATAGCACTGGGAAACGCCCTCGGAAGCATATTCGCTAATATTGCCCTAATACTCGGCCTTGCTACATTGGTACGGCCTCTTAAGGCAACTCAGGCTGCATACAAGAATTCACTGGTAATGCTTGCATCTTTCTTTCTGGTCATCCTTCTCTCCACGGACGGAGTTCTTTCCCGGCTCGATGGACTTGTACTCCTCGGGAGCTATGTGTTTTACTTAACGTGGCTTCTCAGG
>JALVUT010000395.1 GCA_027035445.1 Thermococcus sp. | reverse complement strand
AGAGAGCCTTCGTCCATGATGGTTATCCTGGAAAGCACAGCGCTGGAAGAGCCCCTGGCGCTCTCAAAGACCTTCGCAACGCCTCTGTGAACGGTCCAGCCGTTTTCGTAGGAGAACCCGTGAACCCTCGTCTCGCTGGCCGTTTTTTCCCCATACTGGAGGACGTTGGTCAAGTAGTCGACCGCTGAAGAAACACCTATGAGCATTCCCCTGAGAATGAGCTCGCTTTCCTCACCCTCAAGGGAGTAGTCCTCACGGTGGTGGCTCATCTCCCCGGCGCTTATGACGGTAAAGGCCCTGACGCTCGCACCCCCTCCGAGGCTTGCCCTGAGGAGGTAGTGAGAAAGGCCCTCGTGCCTCCCAACGGTCAGGATCTCAAGCTCGGCGTTCCTGGCTTTGAGCTCGACCACGAGGGACTTTGCTCCTTTTCCGGCGAAATCGTAGATTATTATCGGGGCCTTAACGTCCTCGGCCTCGATGCTGATGTGGTGGCTGATGAAGGCCTTCTCAGAGAGGTGTGAAACTATCACGAGAGGCTTTGCAAGATCCTCGATTATCCTCAGCCTGTAGGCCTTTTTAAGGGCGTAGAAGTGGAAGCCGAGGATCCTCGACTCCTCCGGCTGTGAGAGGCCGAGCGTCCCTTCGCCCAGTTCGACTCCATCCGGAAGGTCAAAACTCGCCTCGCTTCCCGACAGGAGGACGTTCCCCCTTATCAGAACCTCTCCGGCCCTTGCCTCCGTCGGCAACTTCAGCGGCGAGTTCTCCTCGAAGAGCTTCCACTTGGTGTAGCTCTTTATGGTAGGGCTGTCCCCGTACTTCTGGTAGGTGAGTTTCTCAAGTGCCTCGCGGGTGATGAGAGGCCCGTTAGAGCGCTCGTCAGAGAGTCCAGAAGGACGCTCGTTAGAGCGCATCAGCCAACACCTCCCACTTCGCTGAACTCCAGCTCTATGACTTTCTTGAGAACCTCAACGTACTCAAAGGGTAACCCCTCAAGGATTTCGCTGATAAATCCAAGGACTATGAGGCTCTTTGCCTCTTCCTCGCTTATTCCCCTGGAGTTCATGTAGAAGAGCTTGTCCTCACCGAGCTTTCCTGTGGTTGCCTCGTGGATTATGCTGGCGCTCGGCTCGTCACTCTGGTTGTGCGGGTATGTGTAAGCCTTGCTCTCTTCGTCGAGGATGAGCGAGTCACAAGATACAGTCGCCGTCGAATTTTTAGCTCCCTTCAAGATCCTCACCAGGCCGCGGTAGATGTTTATCCCGCCGTTGGCACTTATGCTCTTGGAGACTATCTTCG
>JALVUT010000394.1 GCA_027035445.1 Thermococcus sp. | reverse complement strand
CCGTTACGGACTTTCTTAACGACTTGGGCATTGAGTACGTGTTCGGCTTCAGCGGGAACAGGTCGTGGCACGTTCACTTCCTCGTCAAGCCGAAAGGTGCGAGCATAGAGGAGTTCGCCGCACATCCTGACACCCGGAAATTTGTCAGAGCGCTCTACAAACTGCTGGCTTCTGAGATTGAGGGAGTTAAACTCGACCACCAGCCAATGCTTGGGCACGGGAAAATACGCTCATTCTACAGCCAGCACATCAAAACGGGCTGCTTCAAAATCCCGTCAAGAGAGGATTATCCCGTCTGGACGCTCAGCAGGCTCTGGTATCGCATCGTCAGAAAGAAGCTCGAAGAGGTGAGCGTTAAGCCGATTAATTCGTTTAAACGATTTAACCGGTTTGAACAGGTTGAGCAAGTTCTCGCAAAGCTCGAGAAGTACAAAGCGAGAGAAACGAGCGATTACATCTACTACCACTGCCCGTTCCATCCACCGGACAGGCAGCCTTCCTTCACGTACAACAAGAAAAAGGGCAACTTCACAGACTGGCACACTGGGAAAGTTTACTCCGGTAAAACTCTTCTACGAGCTTTAGAAACTCTTTCCCCTTAGCCTTGAGTTCGCTTTTACTGAGCATAACGGAACACGCTTTTAGCTGAGGATTATTCCTCTCGAATGGGTGTATTCCTACGAGCATGCCCAAGTCAACGTTAATCCCGTTTTCCTTGCATAAGATGTAGTACGCACCGAGCTGCAGCTTGTAGGTGCCCCATAGCTCCTTCGACGTTTTCAGGTCAATCAGCACGTTGAAGTCCTTTATCTTTGCGAGAAGGTCGAACGTTCCGGCAAATCTGTGCTCCCTGCTCACCAGTGTGTGTTCAACGTACAGCGGGGTAATGTCAGTGTCTTTTACCGCTTCATCCCACATCTGTTCAGCGAGTTCAGCTCTGTAGTTCAGCTCTTCCAGCCATTCCAGACTGTCCTTCCACGGCAGGTGTACGGTTGGTGGCTCGAGCTGCCGGATGGAATACCTGTTCAGTATCCGGTAGTGGCACACAGTGCCGATTACTGCCGCTTCTGCCGCTATTCTCTTTGCGTTTTTTCCCATTCTGCGCTTCCACTCTTCGAGAGCTGGTTTTGGAACGAGCGAGAGAATAGAGGTTACCGAAGGAAACTTCCCAAAAGGCGTAACGTAGAACCTGACGCCGTGAACCTCTACGACCTTCATTTTATCAGCCCTTGCTCCTCTATAGACCTCAGTAGCTGTCTGACTGCATCCCTCACAGCTTCGCTGATACTCCCGTAT
>JALVUT010000393.1 GCA_027035445.1 Thermococcus sp. | reverse complement strand
TCCCACTCTGAACAGCCCCTCACGTGGGGCCTTTCCCGTGTTGTTCACTTCGGGAGAGTGATATTTTAACGTGATCAGGATGAGGGGATAGTAAGCTCTGTCCCCGTTGTAGTACATCGTGCTCCCCCCGATGGGGAGGACTACCCTATCTAGGTCCTTCCACTCCTTCGTTGGGTTTGAAAGGATCACCTTCGTGATCCCCATTGTTTCAGGCTCATCAACGTAGAAGGGGCTCACATGGTACCTGGTTATCACCCCGTTCTCTATTGGGCCATAGAGTGCATATTTTTCCCTGCCAACAATGAAGTGGTCTATGGAGAGGTTTCCCACCTTGACCTCAACCTCAACAGGCACGTCTAAGAAACCGGAGAGGGAGCCCCTTGGGGGTACCACCACCTCCTCCTTCAGCTTCACGGTCAACAGGGACACCCCGTACCCTACCGCTGGGGCAGGGAGCAGCCTAAGAACCACATCGGTCCCTTTTATGAGCCTTTCAATGCTGTCCCTCCGGTACCGGACGAGGCCCCCCCTGTCCTCAACCAGATGAATCTTCCTGTCGGCTATTTTTATGAACTGCGTTTTCAGTCGGTGCTCACCAAACATGTTCCAATATATTGTGGGAGGATGATATAAGACTTACCTTCGGCCGGTCTGAGGATAGCAAAGACTTAAAAAATCCTCACCAAAACTTCCGTAGAGGTGAGAGGATGGATGAAAGGGGAAGGATAAAAAACGGTGACCTCGTTCTTCCCGGTGACTACCTCGGTGTTATCGAGGAGTACTTTCCTGGGAAGGGCGTGAAGGAGGAAAATGGTGAGCTCTATGCAATAAGAGCGGGCAGGGTTCACATTGATTCGGAGAGGATGGAAATAAGCGTTGAGCCTGTGACCGATACTCCTCCCCTTCCGGAAGTGGGGGATATCATTATAGGCCGTATAATCGAGGTAAAACCCCAGGCAGCGATAGTTCAGCTGGTTAAAATTGAAGGGCGTGAAGATGAGAGGGAGATAGCCACATCAAAGCTCGCGGGCATTCATGTTTCTCAGGTTAAAGGGGGGTACGTTGACAGTCTGCTAAACGAGTTCAGAATCGGTGATATAGTACGGGCCACGGTGATCTCCAACGAGAAAAGCCCGATCCAGCTTTCCACTAGGGGGATCGATTTCGGTGTGGTGTACGCACTCTGTACTCGGTGCAGATCCCCGTTGATCCGGAGGGGCGACAAGCTCATATGTCCCAAGTGCGGGCACGTGGAGACGAGAAAGCTCTCATCCTTTTATAGGAAACTGAAGGTGTGAGAATGGCGCGGGCCAAGAAGGTGGTGGTTATCCACGTTCAGGATGAGCGGGAGAAGGAGGAGTTTTTCAGGGAACTTCAGAAGCTTCGTCTGCCAGCCTTCATCTACGTCCATGGGAAGCTCAACGACCTGAAGATAAACATCCAGGGAACCAAAGATGAGATAAGGGAAACAACTCACAAAATAAGGGAGATCCATAACCGGGTCAGGGCGAAACTGTATCCGGACAAACGGGGTTTTTACAGGTACGACGTTGATGACCTGTTCAGGGAATGCGGGACCAGTGTCTCCACTCCGGTCCTGGTGAAGACCATAGAACTGCTTGGAGAGCACGTCGAGATACTGGAGGGTGAACTGATAACCTCCCTGCCTTTTGAGGAGCTGAAAGAGACCGTCAGCGAACTGGGGGAATACCTCTCTGATCTGTCTCACAGGACGACCAAGCAGATACGTGAAGTCGTCCTCCCGATCTCCGTGGCCATGGGGATGGAGCCAGAGGAGGTTCTCGATATGCTGGTTGAGCTGGCCTTGGCCGAGTGGAAGGAGGATAAGTTTAAATATGAACTTATGAAGAACAAGGAGCAGGCGATGGAGTTGCTGTTAAGCCGGTTTAAAGGATGAAAAGGGTGAGGAGGATGAGGATTGAGGTTATCAAGCGTGAAGAGAACGAGCTTGAGTTTTACCTTGAAGGGGAGGATCATACCTTCGCGAACCTGCTCAATGAGGTTCTCCATGAGAACAAACACGTTACTTTCGCCGGTTACACCATTGAGCACCCCGTGTTAATGGCCAGAAAGCCGAAGTTCCGCGTTGTTACGGACGGCAAAGTGACCCCTGAGGCTGCCCTTGAGGAAGCCGCCCAGAAGGTATTCGACAGAGCTAGGGCAGTCCTTGAGGCTTGGAAGGCTGGGACTGGGTCCTGATTGTTATTTTAGCTCCCATAGGAGAGGAAAATGGCCATTAAGTACCAAAGGGACTTCAGGGATAAGGGACTCTCAAAGCTGGGGGATTCACTGGTGAATCTCATGTACTCCCTCGCCTTGAGTGAGTACCTCGGGCAACCTACGGGTGAACGTGTACCCAACGCGTCGCTGGCACTTGCACTTGAGCTCTCTGGGCTGAAGGGGCTCGTGCCGCCTAGAACCGATAAGCACGGCAAGGGGGATATCGCCGAGGCGGTGATTGCATACGCATGGCTTGAAGGGGAGATAAGTATAGAGGAGGGTGCAGCCATTTTGAGGAAGAACCTTTCCGAGGGCGTTGCCCATTTCACCAGAAAAAAAGAGGTAATTGGAGAGGCATTCGCGGAGCTTTTTAAAGTGATAAAGGACAGGCTGGAGATCCGGCCGGGATAACCTCCTCAGAGGCTTGTCAGGAGCTCAATGAGGCCGTGCTTGTTTGGAATTTTGACAAACTTCTCGGCGTGCTTTACCTTCAGGAGCAGGGGGACGTCCCCAAAGAGCTTTAAAACCTTGCCGAAGGGTATTCCCCCCTCTCCCGGCATCAGGTGAAGGTCCCCAACTCCGTAGGCCAGTGCGTCTTCTGGTTCCACTTGGGGGAAGAGCTTTCCGAAGTTGTCATGTATCATCAGAATGACGGTCTTATCGGTTCCAAGTTTAACGTCCTCAAGGAGCTTGTCGGAGTCTCCCTGGGCGCTCAGGAACGCGTGGGCAACGTCCAGAGCAAAGCCGACATTTTTGCTGGCAACACTGTCAACAACGTACAACGTGTCCTTGACGCTGTATGTGTTTTCGAGGGCGATGTTTACCCCGAAGGGCCTGACCATGTCGGCAAGCTGTTGTATGGCCTCTATCTCCAGATCCAGTCTTCCAGTCTTGCCGCTCTGCATGACAATGACCTTTGCTCCGAGTTTTATCGCCACATCGGCCACCGCCCTCGCCACCCTGAAGTGTCGCGTGTAGTAGATATGGTCGCGTAGGTTTACCGAGGTTGGCATCCTGACTATGTAATCGATTCCCACACCACGGAGGGTTATCTCAAGTGTGCGGAGCTTCTTCTCTATGACGTTTCCATTTCTGATGACACCAAGGGTATGGGGAAATATCGAGACGAAGTCGTAGTTCTTTATCTTGACATCGGCGAGGATTGATGCAAGGCTCTTGTCCTTTGTTACAAAATGCGGGTAGATCGTCACTCCAATCTCCATGTTACCACCTAAAGAGGAATGGGTCGGATGATATAAAAGCTTAGCGAGGGGCAGATTTAAAAGTTCCACTCAAAAATATATGGCGGGTGAGTGGATGAGGGAAGACCTTTGGAAGTATGTCTCAATGATACTCGTTCTCCTGCTCGTCATGACGAGTGTTTCCGTGGTTCTGCTTTACATGCAGAACTCTGGTCTCAGAGGGTATACCCCGACCCACGTGACCAACGTGTCACGGGTGCAGCTTGAAAATGTGAGCTGCAACAGCACCGAACTCCTGAGTGAGATCAGCGAGCTGAAGGGGCAGATATCCTTTCTCAGGGGATTCATAGGGAACCACACCCTCTCAAATGCTACGATAGCGGTCGTTCCGGTATTCGGATTAATAGATGATTACAGTGCCCTTTACCTGGTTCCAACCCTCCGGCGGATAGCCGAGAATGATTCCATAAACGGGGTCATCCTGTGGATAGAGAGTCCCGGCGGGGAAGTCGGGGCCGTAAGGGATATATACTCCGCGGTTAGAAAACTTGACCTGATAAAGCCCGTGGTTGCCTACACGGGAGGCATGGCAGCCTCGGGGGGATACTATATCGCCGTGGGCGCGGACAAGATAATAGCGGATCCGTTGGCGGAGGTTGGTAGCATAGGCGTCATATACGTCCACTACGACATGGAGCAAAACTATGCAAAGAACGGCATCAAGGTTGACGTGTTCAAAACCGGCAAGTACAAAGATATGGGAGCCGAATGGCGTGCCCTCACTCCGGAAGAGCGCAAGATAATAGCGAACATGGTCGACACGTATTTCAGGGCGTTCCTCAACGCGGTGAGCACCGGCAGGAACATGACCATTAATGAGACCCGGAAATATGCAACCGGGCGGACTTGGTTTGCCATCAACGTAACCGGAACACTTGTGGACAGCACTGGGGATATGGACACGGCCATTAAAACTCTGGAGAATATGTTAAACGTCACGAACGCTAGGGTGATCATGTACAATGGCCCGGAAACAGGGAGCTTTGGAGTGTACGGAAGTGAGGCCCTCTTTCTTGACCCCAGATACCTGAATGGCTACATCAGGGGGTGAGGGCTTGCTCATCGCCTTCAACAAGCCTTCGGCGCATGGCCCAATACCCAAGTATCTGGGGATGGCAGATGAAGATTGAAGCGATAGTCTGGCTCGCGGTTTCAGTGGTGATACTCTACCTTGTATGGAAAACCCTCAGCCCAGTTCTGTCTCCAGTGATCATAGCCGCGACCCTAGTGTACATATTTTATCCCCTTCATAAAAAGTTCTCTGGTCAAATTGGGGCCAGGAGCTCCGCTTTTATACTGACCTCGGCCGTCACCTTGATGACGTTCCTCTTTATCATAGGTTTTGCCGTGTGGATGAACGAGGTCAAACAATCCCTGGTGTACTACCTAAACTCGGTCTTCAACTGGTTGATCTCACTCAATCTCCCCCCCGCTCTTTCTGAACTGATTAACAAGCTTGGTGAAAGTATATCCCAGCGTTTTGAAGGCTACATCCTGGGATATACTTATTCCCTACCCAAACTTTCACTTCAGGCGATCGTTATGGTTTTCGTCTTTTATGGCATCCTTGTAAACGCGAGGCCGATACGGGATGAGGTCTATTCCCTGCTTCCTGCAGAGAACAGGGATCTGGCCGTTAAGCTCATGGAAAAAACTGAAAGGACGTTAAATGACCTCCTACGCAGCTGGTTGACCATCAGCGTCCTGAAGGGTGTGGCGGTCACCCTTGGGGTTCTTGTTCTCCATATCGTTACCGTAGGGGAGGCTATAGCCTTAGGTATCTTTACCGTACTCCTTGAGCTTCTCCCCGTGGTGGGTGGCTGGATAACGTGGCTGGGTGGCTTTGTATACCTTCTGAACGCGGGTGAGATTGTAAAGGCATTCCTCCTCCTGGTGTACGGAATCGTCTTCGTTTCCCCGGTTCCGGATATGGTTCTGCGGCCGAGGGTCAGCATGCGGGAGAAGGGGATAAACGCCATGATCTCTTTCATTGGAATACTTGGTGGACTCATGGCCTTTGGGGTGGTGGGCATAATAATCGGGCCGGTTGTTCTGGGCCTCATGGCGACCCTGCTGGAGGAGTGGAAAGAAACTAGGGGGGTATCTAGGTCCTAAACCTGCGCATAAAAGAGGCCACCCTGATGGCGTCTAGGGTCTCCCCCACATCGTGGGTGCGCACTATATCTGCCCCGTTTAGAACGGCTATCGTTGTGGCAGCAAGGCTCCCTGGCAGCCGCTCCATCGGGTCTTTTCTGCCGGTTATTGCCCCTATGAAGGACTTTCTTGAAACGCCCACAAGTATCGGCCTGCCGAGGGCTTTCAGAAGATTCAGGTTCGCTATCATCCTGGAGTCCCACTCGTACCAGGGCGGCCACTCCGGTCTAAGGAACCCCACGGCGGGGTCTACCGCGACCTCTTCAATTCCATGCTCTTGGGCCGTGGTAAGGCTCTCTTTGAGCAACTCAACGACGGCATGTACGGGGTCGCTGAAGTTGTTAACCTTCCCATGTGCGCAGAGGATAACCGGGGTTCCGTACTCCTCTGCCACTTCTCCCATCCTGCTGTCGCCTTTGAGGCCAGTTACATCGTTTATAATGTCCGCACCGGCTTTTATGGCCTTTTCTGCCACCTCTGCGCTTGTGGTGTCCACGCTTATTGGGACATCAACGTTGTCGCGGATGGTTCTGATGGCCCAAACCGCCCTCCTTACCTCCTCCTCAACTGGGATCTGCGTTTCAAGGTAAGGGGCCGTTGACTTTGCACCCACATCAATGAAGGCTGCCC
>JALVUT010000392.1 GCA_027035445.1 Thermococcus sp. | reverse complement strand
TCACCGAAGCATTACAGAGGAGTTGGTAGAGGGCTGGGCTACTGTCGCAGGCACAGAGCGGAAGTGTCGCCCTACGACAGGAAGTGTGGAGACTACAAATGGAAGAGGTTCGGGAGGTGAGTGGGGCATGACCATCACTGATATACTAACTGGCGTGTTCGTGGCAGGGTTCGTTACTGGTTCGATACTGTCCTATGTAACCGTTAGGAAGTGGAGCAAGGAGTTTAGGGAGACTGTGGATGATATTTGGGAGTTGAGGAAGTGGAGTAGGAATGCGGTGGCGGAGGCACGGTCTCTTGCGGTGAGCTATAAGATGATGGATAATAATGTCAAGTACATCAGGGAGTACCTTGAGGAAATAGGTAGGAGGGCAGAGGACATTAGTGCGAACCTCTCCGCAATATACGACCTGCTTGAAGATAAGTTCAGGTGGACGGTGAGCGTACATGTCGGGGCTAAGAAGAGAAGGTGACTCAACGATGTTTAATGTTTTGATGGGGTCGGAGGAGGTGAGCATGGATGATTGGTTCGATCGGGAGTGTGAGAAGCTTGGAGGGCATGTCATCGTGAGGCACGGTAAGCTATTATGTGTGGAAGAGGGGGTCTGGCGTGAGAGTCCGTGAGGGTGTGTCGCTAGTTGATCACGAGAAGCGGGTTAATGAGTTGCTGGATTTCGGGGTTACTTACTTCTCTTGGCATGGCGTGGTGCGGGGCAGGCATTACGCCGTCGAGCAGTGGGTTAGCCCTCACGATGTGCTGACGAATATATACATTTACTACGGCGGGGAGAAGCCCGACGGCAGAGGATGGGTGGACATCCTAATAACTATTAAGAGACGTGTGTTGGGGCAAGACCTTCCCGAGAAGCACTCTATGGAGGTGTACTGGCGGTACCCGAATAGCATGCATAGAAGCAGGGAACTAACGCATGAAGAATATGGCAAGTTAATGGAAAGCATCGTCAACCTACTGAAAGCCCTCCATGATGGAGGTGACGGGTAATGGTTGAGAAGTTCCCAGTTTGTGCTAATCTCGATGAGATCGGTGAGTTCATCTTAGGGATTAAGGCGGTGACGCAGGATGCGTTGAAGTACCTTAAGGAGCTTAAAGGCGATATTGAGGCGTTCGGGCACCTAGCATCTATCTATGTCGCCATATGGACTATCAGCGAACGCTACATCCCCGAACTTGAGGAGAACTACAAGGCTCTCAAAGAACTCTGCAAGAAGATCGAGCATCAAGGGTGATGGGATAATGGCAGGCAAGGTTCTCAAGCCATACTACCGTAAGAAGCTCCTCA
>JALVUT010000391.1 GCA_027035445.1 Thermococcus sp. | reverse complement strand
GCTTCACTAGCTCATCAGTGCTTAAACCGGGACCACCTTTCTTCAAGTACCTGCGGACGAGTTGCGGTGCTTTCTTTACGGTGTCCATGAATTTCCTTAATTCGTACTTGGTTACGTCATTGATGTAGTCCATTCTCTCAGAAATCTGCGGGAATGTTCGTTTCCAGTATGTTGATTGTAGCTGGAAGAGTTCACTGATAGTGTCGTCGTTCAGCATGTCAAGCAGTGTTAATATCCTGAATATTCTCCTGAGTACTAGCCTTGCTAGGTAGCCTTCACCTGTGTTTGATGGGACTATCCCGTCTGAGAGCATTAATGCGGATGTCCTGATGTGGTCGAGTAACGCCAGAACCATTATTTCCTTGTCGAGGTATTTCCCTATTTCCTTCTCACTCAAGCTCAGTTCCTTAGCGACATTGCGCTTTAAGATAGCGTACTTCTCCGGGTCCTTAGGATTGAGCTTACCTACATATTTTATTGCACTATAAAGTACCTCTTCCGGGGGTTCCTGCACGTTCAGCACCTTATGGTACTTATGTAAGAGGTCGCCGTAGATAGCATGGAAGGCTGTGGGGACGCGTTGCGTGAACCACGCTATCCTTTCTATACCATATCCAGTATCTACGACCTTTATCGGCATCTCGCGGTATAATCCATCATGTTCCTCGTACATCATGAACACCAAGGTTGCTAGTTCCAGCCCGCCTACAGCCACTTCAAATGAGGGACCAGCGTTTCCTCCGCCTTCCCACCATGATTCCTTGAATACTAACTCGCTTTCCGGAATACCTATCTCTTCTATGAAGAACTCGCGGGCAAGCTCCACAGTTTCGTCCGAGAAGTATACTTTCTTGTTCTCGTAGTTGAAGGCGTGATGACCTCCCATTATGAAGCTCGTTAAGTGCCTGCCAAAGGTGAAGCCCACACTATCTAAGTCCTCTAGCCTTATGCATGGCTGTGCTATTACTAAGGGGTTAGCTGGCGGGGGGACTATGCCGGACGTCACGTGCGGCTGGAACACGACTATGGAAGCGATCGTGAGGTACAGGTCGTCCCTCCACCTAGCAACGACTGGGTATGGCTCTATTACCTCATGACCGTTTCTCTCAAAGAACTTTAGGAATTTCTGTCTAGCTTCCTCGACACTCAAGGGTGGAGATCCTATCTTGAGGTTAAAGAAATAATAGTCACTGCAGGGTGCATCCCCACAGTTAGGTCTCTCGTCGAGAGACCAGAAAAATTCCCCGCAGATCGGGCATTTCTGTCTGATGTACCCTCGTTCACGGAACATCCTAACCCTGT
>JALVUT010000390.1 GCA_027035445.1 Thermococcus sp. | reverse complement strand
GGCAACTGTGGGAAGGGCCCTAAACTGGACTGTGATGAAGTTCAAGATGGACGAAGCCTCCCTGACCCCTGGTTCTGGAATGCCTGTTGGCTATTTCTTTGCACTCGAAACCCTCCTAGAACACGGCATGCTGAATGAAACCGAAAAAGCCCAAGCTGTAAAAGCAATAAAGGAGGCCCAGCTAGAGGGTGGCCTCTGGGGAAGCACGCTACTTGGACCCCAGCCGTACCAGACCGCCCTAGCGATAAAGGCACTGCTCGACCTCGGGGTGAACCCCAACGACACAACGATACAGACCGCCAAGAAGTGGCTCCTCAGTATAAGCAACGGAGGTTGGGGCATTCACGTCCAGACACCACAATTCTCCTACATGCTTAAACCGGACGTCCTCACCACGATAACAGTTTTGGAGGCTCTAGCCCCCATATCAACCCCCAAAGAACTCCAGCCTCACATCCAGTGGCTTATAAAACAGAGAACGGGCGGAGGATGGGCCTACTGGAAGGAGTACTATGTATGGGCAAAGAACATGACGTACCCAGGGAAGCCGAGCGTTGAGCTCACGGTGAGGGCCACCGACCTGCTGGCGAAATACGGGTACAACTACACCAATGAGACCCTCAATTTCGTCATGAACGCCCGTGACAGTGGTTCCATAGACAACCAAACTATAGAAACCGCATTCGCAATCATGTACCTCTCCAGGTTCCAGTACATCCCCCCTGTCAACCTCAACAACGTGGAGAACGTACTCAACAGCGCCATCATCGAGATCCTGGCACCGGGTATGGAAAAAACCGACGTCAAAGAGATCGAGAGAGCCCTGGTAGGACTGTTTGGGAACAGGTTCGAGGTTCCCAATTCCACCAAAATCGGCGAGGACAGCTACATCGCCATCGGTGGGTTTAATGAGTTCAACATCCGGAAGTACAACCCGTATCTGAGGTTCCACGTCTCCAACGAGAGCATCACCGTCGGCAACATTACCGTACCCCGGAAGGATGCGGTGGTGCTGATACCCGGAAAGACCGCTGAAGGTGTCGTCCTCTTCGTGCTAAGCGACCAAGCCAACTACGATATCGTCAAAGAGATATTCAACACCGGTTTCATCCGATACCTCCACGGCGACGCTATGGTACTGTTAAAGGAGGGAAGCTATGTCAGGGTAATTGTCGTGAGGTGATACCCTGTGAGAGCTCTAATCATCGGGGTCGGCCAGTGTGGGACCAAGATAGCCGACCTCTTCTCCCTCGTTAATTTTGACGCCGTCGCGATCAACACGTCGAGGGGCGACCTGGACTACCTGAAACACATTCCACCCGATAGGAGGGTACTCGTTGGGGAGGGTGTTACAGGCGGAAAGGGGGTTAACGCCAACCCACTCCTGGGACAGGAGGCCATGAAACGGGACTTAGCCATAGTGATGCGTAAGGTGAGCTCCATTATAGGATACGAGGATGTGGATATATTCTTTCTGACCTTTGGGTTCGGTGGAGGAACCGGTGCCGGGGGAACACCCGTTCTGACCGAGGCTCTGAAAGGGGAGTACCCCGATTCCCTCGTAGTTGCCGTTGGTGCCCTGCCACTTAGGGAGGAGGGAATAAGACCGACGATCAACGCGGCCATAACGATAGACAAACTCTCCAAGATCGTTGACTCAATAATAGCCATAGACAACAACAAGCTCAAAGAGGGGGACGAGGACATAAGCCGGGCCTATGAGAAGATAAACTACACGGTGGTGGAGAGGATAGCGTCCCTCCTGGCCCTCGTGGACGTGCCCGGTGAGCAAACCCTGGACGCGAGCGACCTGAAGTTTGTCCTAAAAGCCTTCGGAAGCTTCGCAACGGTGGGATACTCCAAGGCGGACGCAGGGAAGGTAAAAAACTTGTCCCGGCTTATACTTAAATCCTTTGAGAACGAAGGCCTCTACCTGGACGCCAACATTGAATCTGCCCTCTACGGTCTGGTGGCCATACACGGTCCTTCCGAGGTTATGAGGGCATCCGAGATATTCGAGGCACTGGACTACCTAACCAGCAGGATAAGGGGGAAGCAGATATTCCGCGGGTTCTACCCGGATCCAAGGGAAAGGGAGGTGGAGGTTGTTACGCTGCTCAGCGGAATCTATGAGAGCAGGAGCATAGAGGACATCGTCATAACTGCAAAGCGATACGCCCGGTCCTTTATAAAAGCCAAGGAAGAGGCTGAGATGAAGCAGAAAAAACTCCTGAGCGGGATCCCGGATTTCGATGATGTATACACCCTCGGAAAGGGGGGGATTACCGAGATACTCGACGGGCCACTCCCGGATATGGAAGGGGCTACCAAAAACATCAGGAGGCCGAAGGATGAGTGAAGCGGTAAAGGACTCCGTGGAAGCCGCCCTCGACCTCAACGAGAAAGAAGTCTACGCCCACATTGCCCACGAGAGTGCCGAGGATATAATGAGGATAATATCCTCCCTGGACGCAGAGAGGGCAAAAGTGCATGGAGAGATTATATACTACCGGGATGACTGGGACGACCTCATACGACAGAGGATAGCCAGGGGGAAAAGGCATACCGCCTTTGACTTTTACAACCCCTCCCTCCTCGACATCTGGGAGAAAAAAGTTCACGAGGCTAAGCGCATAAAACAGACCGCAAAGGCAGCGTACGGGGCTTTGGGGGCAGTTATCATAGTCACACTGGTGGCATCGGTTCTCACGGATGATGCGTACGTTCTCCCCGCCCTTGCACTCCTACCGCTGGTGGTTTTCATAAGGGGGTACACCAGGGATAAGCTCGACATAATATACTACGAGCTGACACAGTTCTTCATTAACGAACTCAGAGCGCTGATGGAAAAGCACGAGCTCAACCCTGAGTCGTACAAGTTCAAACTCTTCAGCCGGGACTACTTCGGGGTTTCAACCAGAAAAAGTGGGACGGGTATTTATGCGGTCGTTGAGGCCAGAGGAAAAGGGGGCAATGGTTAAATATACCAACGGTTAAACATACTCCAGATATAACCGTTTCAGGTGAGAGAAATGTTAAAGCCAGCGAGGCGCGGCCAGATATCCCTCGAGTTCATGTTCGTGTTCGCACTGATACTCGTCCTGCTCCTCTACTCCGTGAACAACGTCACGTTCAAAAAGGGCACGGCGTCGGCCGATACCCTGCAGATTCAGGTGAGCTTGGAGGAGAAGAACTTTGCAAACGTGATCTCTAACACGATAACTCAGGTTTACTCCCAGGGGCCAGGGTCAAAGGCCACCTCCTACGTCAGGTTCGTGTACCTTCGAAATCCGGGTTACCTTGAGAAGACCCTCGGGGTTTCCGACCCCAGAGTCTTCGTATCCTATGGGAGCCTGGGATCTCCCGGGAACGGTACGTATGTTATGGTAATAAACGGAAGCGGGACAACGAATATCCAGCTTACAGGCGGGGATAAAAACGCTTTCTGGAGCAGGACCCCATATAACAGCAATGCACTCACCAATTCTTCCATCTGGACTTCGGATCTTGGAACCGCGGCAACGCTCATCATAAACGGGACGCCCACGACGGTCTACGGTCTGGTGCTACCGACCGAAGGGCTCCCATCTGAGCTTAAAATCGTCGTTGAGTGGAACCCGGACAAACCCGAGGGCTGGCTCTTCAACGGGACAGCCGGCGAGATACGGGTGAACATTAACCCCGGTGGGTGAGATGAAGAGGGGACAGATAAGCCTGGACTTCCTGTTTGCAGTTACGCTGATAGCTTTAACAATGGTCAACCTAGTTTATATTGCGAACAGCGAGAGAAGTCATGCGGAGACGTTTGATACCGCTACGAAGATTAAGATCTTCTCGGTGGACGTCAGGGATTCTCTGGCCAAGGTTTATGCGGTTGGAGATGGGTTCAAAGTGCGGAAAAATGCCCCCTTCAAGCTCTACGAGGGGGACTACATCAACATCACCCTCTCCCCCACCGGCAACCTGATAAACGTGACTGCCGTGGTAAGCGGGGAGATATACCAGGTAACACAGAAGAGCCCGATCCCGATATGGCGTAAGTCCTCCGTGAAGTTGACCCCCTCAGACCCCGAGTTCTATATAACGGCGGAATACAATAGAACGGAGGGGAGGCTGTACGTTCAGGTATCGCCGTAGGGCACAGACCTCCCTTGAGGTGCTCTTCATAACGGCGGTGTTGCTCACCGGGGTACTCCTGATACTCCCCCCCTACATTAATGAGAACCGCACAACCGCAGTGGTCGTCTACGTCAGGGACTCCGCGTCAAACGCATGTGCGTACCTCAACACCGGTGTTATCATGAACGGCTCCGAATACCAGCCGCTTGACAATATAATAAAAGCGAACAACTACACCTACGGTGGGTTCCAAGTTACCCGCATCGACTCAACGGAGACCGCGGACAGGATAGTCGTGAACGTTACGATAACGTACTTGCTGTCGGGGCTCCCAAAGGCGAGCCTTGAGGGCAACATAACGAAGTTCATAGAGGACGATCTCGTGTCCAAAACCAACGTAAGAAAGGGCGAGAATGGGAAGCTGTACCTCAGCGGGAAGGAAGTTGAGATAAACGTCACGGCGGTGAGAAGATGAGAAGAGGGCAGTTGCTCTCACTGGATGCCATGCTGTCGCTGGTCATCGTCATAGTAATATTGGGGGCGGTAACCAACGCATCTGACATAGTAAAGGGTGAGATAACCTCCATGGTCGGATGGTATGAGAGGGCCAACATAGCGGATAACATGCTTGATATCCTGACGAAGAGCCCCGGTGAGCCCGAAAACTGGACCGCAGCCCCCTCCACCATCCAGGTTCTGGGCCTGAGAAGCAACGACTATTCCTATGCACTGAGCCTCAATAAAATAGAAGCCCTGCCGAAAATCCAGAACGTAACTCCAGTGATAGAAAGCTTGACAAAAGCGGCCGAAAATAAGGACTTCAAACTTGAAGTGTACATAACCAGAACCCAGTTCAACATCTCTGGGAGCTTTCCCAAGGAGATATACATCGACCTGAGCAGCGAAGAGGACAGGAACATCGAGATAGGGGAAGGGGCCACGGGCAACAACCCCTTTGCGGCCGAGAACGTAACTCTAGATGGGGCTCCCCTGCAGAAGAGCAATAAGCCCTACACGCTCTCACCTGGGGATGTGCTAACGTTCTACACCCTCTCGAATATAACCGTCCACGATGCAAGGAACAATCAAGACTACCCAATAAGCGCGGACTCCTACGTTGAGATATACGTGATATCCGCAGGTTCGAATTTCCAGGTAACGTGGAACGATCAGGGCCTCCACATAACAGGACAGGGACAGGTAAGGATAATTGTGAAGGGGTACGAGGATAACAGAATCCACGTGGAGGCCAACGTTGTATATCCCGAAAACTCCTCAACGCCGTACTACGCTCTGACTGTTATAAACGGCAGTGAAACAACCGATGCAAACATCATACAAGCCTCACAGGAGAGGTCTCCCTGGATCGAGCATATCGAACGGAGGATGCCGCTTGAAGCGCTGAGGTACAGTGAAAACATGACAATATCCCAGCTGGAGAGCCCTGTTGAGTGGATATCAGGCCAGCTAAAGCTCAACATTCCCAGCTATGCATATCTAACGGTGAGCGTTCCATCCTGGGCCTCAGGCAACATGACACTGGTCATCCAGGACGGTGATCTGCTAAAGGCTGCATTCATAGAGAAGGTTACGGCGAATTCAAGCCTTCAGGCTGTGATCGCAACGTCAGGCAACACCCAACCCCCACACTTCTACTCGGGGAACACCACGGTGATCAAGATACCCTGGGACGTTATCTTCAGCCAGTTCAATCCGGACCAGGGATCAAAGACGATAAGCCTCTGGGTGCAGGGAAACACGTTTAACGGACAGGTTTCACTAGAGGACAACGGCCATATAATCACTATGATGCAGCCTAGATTTGAGAGAATCCTGTTAAAACTCTGGGTGTGGGATGACCCATGAGGAGGAGAGGCTTTGTATTCACCCTAGATGCCCTGCTGGCCCTTGTACTAGTCATGATATTTATCACAAGCGTGGTTGCCGTTGAAGGAGACAGCGGCAGGGTCTACTCAACTTACGCCCGCATTCAGGACAAATACACCGCCGAAAACATCCTGAGTGTGCTTAGAACCACCCCGCTTGATAATCTCGTCCCGGCGGAGGTCATCTCCGGGTGGATAAAGAACGGGACCCTGAACACAACCCTCGTGAACCCCTCGATGTCCCCCCTTGACATAGCGGCGACCTACTGGGCAACCGGCCCTATATACAACGAGTCGAGGTTCCGACACGA
>JALVUT010000389.1 GCA_027035445.1 Thermococcus sp. | reverse complement strand
ATATACTGGCTGCACAAATGGAGGTCGACGACGAAAGCCCCACAAAGGAGCGATAAGAAAACGTTATATAGCGAAACAGAGGAAAATTACCAGTTGATAAAATCAGACCAAAATGGGATTGAAAGCGAATTTCTTTTGGAACTTTCTCATTGCTGTCAAGAGATAAAATCAGACCAAAATGGGATTGAAAGGGGAGGTGGGAGGAGGGTTACTTCGGCCTGTTAAGCCGGGATAAAATCAGACCAAAATGGGATTGAAAGTTTTTTTGTGTAATGTAATCAATTTTCGTTTCGTTGTGATAAAATCAGACCAAAATGGGATTGAAAGTTTTAACTTTTCAATTTCCCTTATTGCTACGTCAAGATAAAATCAGACCAAAATGGGATTGAAAGTCCAAAGATGAAGTGGACGTTTCTGAACTCCGGCGTGTGATAAAATCAGACCAAAATGGGATTGAAAGTTGCTACGTTGTACGTTTTACCTTTAACGTCGACTGAAAATACAGATAAAATCAGACCAAAATGGGATTGAAAGACTGGGGACTGGACAACCCACTGGTGCTTCTTGACGAGATAAAATCAGACCAAAATGGGATTGAAAGTCAGTGCTGACTCGCTAATGCCAACCTCCTGCTCGAGGGATAAAATCAGACCAAAATGGGATTGAAAGTGAGGGTTAGCTTGAACCTCATAGTCCCTCCTCCCTGAGCGATAAAATCAGACCAAAATGGGATTGAAAGGAAAATATTCTGCATCGCTGGGGCTGGGCTTTATTCCGATAAAATCAGACCAAAATGGGATTGAAAGTGTGAAGGTGGATGTGGAGACGATACGAGAGCTTGAAGAGGATAAAATCAGACCAAAATGGGATTGAAAGTTAGGTTTGTCCTTATTTTTTATTTTCTCAAAAGCTGATAAAATCAGACCAAAATGGGATTGAAAGCAGACGAAGAGAAGAGTGCTTTTCTCGACGAAATCTTGATAAAATCAGACCAAAATGGGATTGAAAGTACTGTCGTAATTAGGTATTGCATACTTTGGGTTTATGGATAAAATCAGACCAAAATGGGATTGAAAGTTTACAGGTTTTGGACTGGACATGGATATATCTTTCAAGATAAAATCAGACCAAAATGGGATTGAAAGCACTCTCTCACTGCATGCACCATCAAACTCAGGATAAAATCAGACCAAAATGGGATTGAAAGGTCGGTTCAGCTATAAGACCGGGCGGTCTTTGCGTTAGGATAAAATCAGACCAAAATGGGATTGAAAGGAAGCAAGGCTTATCTTGAGAAGGTGGCT
>JALVUT010000388.1:681-1308 GCA_027035445.1 Thermococcus sp. | reverse complement strand
GACGCGGAAGGAGATAGAGGTCCAGATAGAGAATCCGGAGAGGCACGAGGAGATACTTCTGGAGCTCGGCTTCAGGAGGGTTTTCACGGTCAGAAAGACCCGGGAAAAGTACCACGTTGAGAAAGGCATTATAATAGCCCTGGACGAGGTGGAAGGGCTCGGGAAGTTCGTTGAAGCGGAGGCCCTCACGGAAGAGGAAGAAAACGTCGGGAGGATAGTCGAAAAGCTGAAGAACCTTTTAATGGGCATCGGCGTCACGCGCTTCGAGAGGCGCTCGTATCTAGAACTCCTGCTCGAAGGCGGGTGACATGGAAAAGCTGGAGAGATTCTTCAGAAGGGGAGAAAAGAAACGTTCTGATTCTGAGGTACTGGAGGACATAGAAGCTTATCTCTATGAGGGGGAGTTGGAGAAGGCAATGAATCTTCTCAAAGACCTCGAGAAGGAGCACAATACGTTCCTGGCTCTGAGGATGATACTGAGGTCGACGGCGAAAGAACTCGGGGATACGGAGGAGAAGCCGAGTGAAGGAGAACTGCGCAGGATCAAGGATATCGTCAGGGAACTCATTCCCACGATAAACGGGATCTCCAACAGGAGATACCGCGCCATTCTTCTCTCGGAACTCG
>JALVUT010000388.1:0-671 GCA_027035445.1 Thermococcus sp. | reverse complement strand
TACTGGCCCGCATAGCAGAAAACCTGTACATATCAGGAGACGAAGAAAAGGCCCTGCTGGTCACAAAACACATAACCAGCCCCTTCCACAGGGCCCTCACTCTCTACTACCTTGGGAGCATCGAGGAGCGAAGAGACGTTAAAAAAGCCCTGAACCTTATCGACATGGCACTCAAAGAGGCGGAGAAGGTGGAGAACCCCGACGCTAGGTTCGAGTTAATCCTGAAAATCTACGACCTCAAACACGAGATTTTGGGGGAGGGCTTCAACGTGAGGGAAATCCTGTCAAGGCAGGAAGCTCGTCCGGTGTGAGGGCAATGTCCTCCGCAAGTCCCCTCTTTTTAAGCTCCGCGGAGATCTCAACCGATGCCGGTAGTTTGACGCCGATTTCCATAAGGTCATCGGCCCTTTCAGCTATCTCCCTTGGAGTGCCCTCCATAAAAACGGAGCCCCGGTTCATAACAACTATCCTATAATAAGCACGTTCCTTCTCGTTCCAAGGGTGGTGAGGCGCGGATGAAGGTCATAGAGGCTGATGGACTGAGTTTTAAATACCGCAGGGCGGAAAGGCCCTCCCTTCAGGACGTCAGCTTCTCCGTGAGAAAGGGTGAGATGGTTGGCGTCATCGGTCCGAGCGGTAGCGGGAAATCAACACTCTGCCTTACCCTCAAC
>JALVUT010000387.1 GCA_027035445.1 Thermococcus sp. | reverse complement strand
CCTGTTTATATAGAGAGACCTCTCAATATCTTTCAATCCCATTTTGGTCTGATTTTATCTTGGGCTCATTATAATAAATCTATCACCAAACACAATTCTTTCAATCCCATTTTGGTCTGATTTTATCCTTCGTTGGACTGTATAATACAACGTAATAATTCCCCTTTCAATCCCATTTTGGTCTGATTTTATCGAATGTAGATAACGAACAGCGCAGAGAACAGTAGAACTTTCAATCCCATTTTGGTCTGATTTTATCTTCCATATCGACCGGTAGAGTGGAAGTAAATACCGCTCTTTCAATCCCATTTTGGTCTGATTTTATCAGTGTACTTGTTGGGATTGGAAGCGTCTCCAAGGTAACCTTTCAATCCCATTTTGGTCTGATTTTATCTCTCTCGTACTGTTTTAAAGCGGCTATGTAATCTAAGTACCTTTCAATCCCATTTTGGTCTGATTTTATCCGTTCCTCCTAACCGTCTCAACTCTCTGATAGCACTTTCAATCCCATTTTGGTCTGATTTTATCTTTTCCAGAGTTCTCTGCAGCACTGTTACCACCTCTCGCTTTCAATCCCATTTTGGTCTGATTTTATCTTGGACTTATTGTAATAAATCTATCGCCAAATACTATACTTTCAATCCCATTTTGGTCTGATTTTATCGCCCTGACGTTGTCAGGAATTACAGCCTTCGAATACTTCCTTTCAATCCCATTTTGGTCTGATTTTATCCCGGAAATCACGTGTACATTGTTAAGCCAAAAGAGGAAGCTTTCAATCCCATTTTGGTCTGATTTTATCGGTAACGGTTATGAATTTGGAGAAGGTTCTGATACGAGCTTTCAATCCCATTTTGGTCTGATTTTATCCACTGCACCTGAAGACGTGGCAGAAGGTCATGGACGTGGACTTTCAATCCCATTTTGGTCTGATTTTATCTAAACTATTATCCAGTAGAGGAAAAGGAGTATTTAAAGAGCTTTCAATCCCATTTTGGTCTGATTTTATCCTGGACGCACAGCCGCCGCACCGTCCAATCACTGTTCTTTCAATCCCATTTTGGTCTGATTTTATCATTGCGTCAATGCTGGGAATATCGACGCCCTCGCCGAGCCTTTCAATCCCATTTTGGTCTGATTTTATCAAAAATTTTAAAGTACTCCTAATATAAGTTTTTATGCTTTCAATCCCATTTTGGTCTGATTTTATCCTGAGGATGGTCTGACGATTACTTTGACATCGTAGGAGCCTTTCAATCCCATTTTGGTCTGATTTTATCTTGAATGGTTACAGCTCCGTTGAAGTCT
>JALVUT010000386.1 GCA_027035445.1 Thermococcus sp. | reverse complement strand
CTCAGGGGACTCCATAATGCCGCCCCGAGGTGAGTAATATGTTGGGGCGAGAAGCGCTATTGTAGCATTAAACACGACGAAGAACACGACTATGAGGGAGGCCACGTCGCCAGGGGAGACCTGGCGCTTGAGGAAGTACTCGCGATGCACGTAGGCGTAGGCAGCGAGGGCCAGCAACACAGCAGGTAGCCAAACGTACCAGCGGATGACACCCACTACTTTATACCTAACCAGGGACTTAGGTACTGGCGGGTCTGGGAAGGGGTTATTATCGCCCTTAGTGACGATGACCCCGTCCCTAACCTTAATCACCCTATGCACTACGCAGTACGTAGGGCTAGCACACCATATCACTATGTCACCAACCCTGAAAGGTAGCTTAACGCCGATGACCACGTCACCAACATGTAAGGTCGGCTCCATAGAACGCCCAGAAACTATTATGACCGCTACAGGAAAACCCACCACGCGTCCCAAGAACAGGACTATAACCAACGAGAGGAGCAGAGCACCTAAGACAGCTGAGCGCTTAGCCAGCCTCAGCCCCGCCACCTCTGCAACGGTATTGAGTTCTTCAGGATATTCGGGAGCAACTTATCTAAATGCTTGAACTCCTCCACCGACCTGTCCCTACCTAGACGTGCTTGTGTGTTTTGATGCGGTACGCTATGGGTACTGCTTGCTGTTATGTTCTTACTTGGAGGGTCAATTATCGTTATGTTCACCCAGTAAGTTACGGTAACGCCGCCAACACCGTACCTTATCCTCAAAGGTATGTTAACCACGCTCGACGAGTATATTGACGCGGACAGGTGAATGTAACCCGAGGTGTAGCCCGGAGGCGGTACGGTGAGTTGCACTTCAGAGGTTGCGTTACTTGTCAAGAGACCGCTCGACACTACTATGGGTGTAGTGACGCCCCCACTGAGGTTTGCGAGGAATACGGACACATTAACGTTAGTCCCCCCAAGCACCGTGAGGTTAATGGCCTCCAACGAGCCACTATAATTGCCGTTAGTAACATTAACATCGAGTATAGGCCCAGAAAAGGAAGGGTAAAGGGGCTCCACGTAGAACCTCACACTATCAAATAATTGATAAATAGTAAGGTTGGAAGCAAGCCCTAACGCCCTAGCACCTACGAGTAAAATATAGGTTTCTCCCGGTGTGACGCTGGTAGTGGGTATTGCGAATGATGCGTTATTCCATGATCCCGTGGTAATCGACTGTAAACCGCTCCACGCGACGGTTCCGTTCGCGTACAGGAGCTCAGCGAAGAGGTAATAATATGAGAGTATTGAGAAGGTAC
>JALVUT010000385.1 GCA_027035445.1 Thermococcus sp. | reverse complement strand
AAGCCCGTCAGGATAAGGCGAATACGCGCGAACCGCTCAAATCCGGGCCTGAGGCCCCAGCACCTCCACGGGATTCTGGCTTTGAAGGAGCTGAGCGACGCGAGGGTTAAGGGTGCCCGAGTGGGTTCGACCGAGCTTGAGTTCATCCCCGGCAAAGCGAGGCCGAAACACATCCGCGTTCCCATAAAAACCGCCGGAAGCATAACCCTCGTTCTCCAGGCTCTGCTCCCGGCTATGGCATTCACGGGGGGTAGCTTCGAGGTAACTGGAGGAACCGACGTCCCCTGGAGCCCGCCCGTTGATTACCTCAAGAACGTCACGCTCTTTGCCCTTGATAGAATGGGGCTGAGGTTTGAACTTGAAATCAAACGCAGGGGGCACTATCCAAGGGGCAGCGGTCTGGTCACTGGCAGGGTTGAACCCTGGGAGGAGAGGAAACCGCTAATTGCCCTTGAGTGGGGGAGGATAGAGTGCTTCGCAGGGATAAGCCACACCACCAACTTGCCGGCCCACGTTGCGGAAAGGCAGGCAAAGTCCGCCGAGGAGAGACTGAGGAGCTTTTACAGCGTTCCGGTTGAGATAGAGAGGGAAGTTTCGCGCTCTCTCGGCCCCGGAAGCGGCATCGTCGTCTGGGCTGAAACGGATTCGCTGAGGCTCGGCGGTGATGCCCTTGGAAAGCGCGGCAAGCCGGCTGAAGTCGTCGGCAGGGAAGCGGCGGACGAACTTTTAGAGGCTCTGACAACCCGGGCGGCAGTGGATAAGTTCCTCGGTGACCAGCTGGTACCGTTTTTGGCGTTTGCCGGTGGAAAGATACGGGTCGCCGAGATTACGAACCACCTCGTCACCAACGTCTGGGTCGTGGAGAGGTTCTTCGGGAAGGTCTTTGAGGTTGAAGGTGAAATCGGGGGGCCGGGTGTTGTGAGGGTTGTGAGAAGGGCGGAGGTTTGACGAAGGGGTTAGGTACGCGGAAGTCAAAAACTACTTCAGGTGGGGGCATGTCTATTCCAGAAGAAGTTGCCAGACACATTGAACCCGCAGAGGAGGAGCTATCTTCGGCCAAAATCCTTCTCCAGAACAGCAAGCTCAGGGACGCGATTAGCCGCGCCTGTTACTCCATGTTCCACGCGGCGAAGGCTCTGCTTCTGATCCCGCAAACATTCAGGCGTGATCAGGATGTTTGGCTTCCATTTTGTGGATGAAGGGTTCCTTGAGAGGGTTTATGCCAAGTATCTGGCTTCAGCCTTTACCCTCCGTTCCAAGGCGGATTATGATGTCTATTATAAACCCAGTGGGGAAGAAGCAGAGGCCGT
>JALVUT010000384.1 GCA_027035445.1 Thermococcus sp. | reverse complement strand
TACCCGTGCTGAAGCTCAGGGAGGACGAGACAGCCACGCTGAAGGCGCTGGAAGAGGAGGGTAGGCGTGCGGTCGAGGAGTACGGCGCTGAGGTAATAGTGCTCGGGTGCGGCGGCATGGTGGGGATGGCTCAGGAACTCTCGAGGAGGTTAAGGGTTCCTGTAGTTGACCCAACAATAACGACGTTTAAGGTGACTGAGGCACTGGTAGTTGCGGGACTGAAGCACAGCTACGTGTATGCACCGTCCCATGCCCTTAAGCGTTTCCGGATCCCTCATTAAGTGAGGGTAGTGAGTGGTAATAGGATGTGTTTACGGATACTCTTTTTCGTAAAATGCTTCGCAGAATAGTTGATAAGTAGGTCGCTTTGCTTTGTTTAAAAATTTTATCTAGTATTGAATATGATTAAACAATTTAAACTAAAATTACAGAGATAACCGAAGATAAGTCGCCATACTTTGAAAATTTTTTAGAAATGATTTGCATTACATAATTAATGAACGCCGTATTCAAGGAGGTTCACCCAAAAAATTTAATTACTTTCCTCAGGTATTGGAAAAATCGGTAGGTGCATACGAGTGTTCCTATCTCTACATAGGAAAGGGGTCTCGAAGGTCGTAGCGGCCGTAATAGCCGTAGTAGTGGTGATAGGTATTATTGCGGCTGCCGCGTACTACATGACGCAGAAGCCCACGCCATCCTCAACCACGATTTCAACACCCATAACCTCAGCCTCGCCCACCGTATCACCATCAGCGACCTCAACATCGTCGGCAACTCCTACCACTTCATCCGCCGCACCAACGACTAAGCCCTCCGAGAAGACCGTGGTGGTGTACGCGTCACTCTCGGAGATGACTACGGCTGATCCTAGCACTGAGTTCTCGAACTCCATCCTGTGGATGTGCCTGGTGTACGAGCCGCTCCTGTGGTATGACCCTATTCACGATAAGATAATACCTGCGTTAGCCACGAGCTACGAGGTAAGTAAGAACGGGACTGTCTGGACCTTCCATTTAAGGCATGACGCTAAGTTCCATGACGGCACGCCCGTCACTGCGCAGGCAGTTAAGTTCGCGATTGAGAGAACAATTAAGTTGGGGCAGGGTGCCGCATTCATCTGGGACCCTGTGAAGGAGATTAAGACGCCTGACAAATACACAGTGGTCTTCATACTTAAGTACCCCGCACCCTTAGACAAGATAGTTGCGTCATCCTACGGGGCATGGATCTTCAGCCCGAAGGTGGTTGAGTTAGCTGGTGCTAAGAACGCTACCGACAAGAAAGTTGCTGACTGGTTTAATGCTGGTCACG
>JALVUT010000383.1 GCA_027035445.1 Thermococcus sp. | reverse complement strand
GCTCCATATCACACCACCGATGCTATCTCCACTATGAACCCAACCCCCGGTTCAACCCTGAACGGGATTATCTTCTGAAAAACGCCCTGGGCGTTGTTGTACTTCACCACCGTGGCGGAGTTCTTCAGATCCCCCCCGAAGGTCTTCACGTTGAGGCGGATGAGAATACTTGATATCTCTTCAAGAACGTTCAGGACTCTCCCATTCATCTCATCGGGGTTCACCGTCAGGGTTACCACCTTCCCGATGGAGGAGAGCCTCTTGAGATGAGATGAAAGGGACTTTACATCTCCTTCATTCAGCTCTCTCGGAAGAAGAGAAGATATTGTATCGATTACAACAACCTCGGTCTTCCAGATGCGGGGCTCACTCACAAGGCGGGAGAGGAACTTCTTCCTCTCAGAGACATTCACAAGAAGGGGGTAGAGGGAAACGAACTGGAGTCTCCTCTTTATGAGATCCCGTATTATATCGTAGTTCAGGGCCTCCATCTGGTTTATGAACTCTGGTGTGGTATACTGGCTTGAGATGTAGGTCACACTGTGCCCGTTTTTGAGGAAGCCGTACAGCAACCTCTGGCATAGTATGGATTTGCCCGTTCCCCTATCCCCCTCCACTAGGAGAATGCTACCGGCAGGAATCCCCCCGCCCAGACGCCTGTGAAGCTCATCACTGGGTATCTTTATCTTCAAAAGGATCCCCATACTCTCATCCCACCTTGAACACCAGTGACCTCTCCTTTCCATTATCCAGTACCACGGTGAGTCTGTGATAGCCAGAGGGTATGAAGGCTGACGGAACTGCAATTTGACCCACATCGTAAGGCCTGAGCTCACTCAGAGAGGAGTTATCGAGGTTTGTGAAAGTCAGATTTGAGGGAGGAACTATCTGTCCGTCCACCATAACCACAACGGAATCCGACGTAAAGACAAAGGATGTCTTTCCTATGTTCCTCACGTAAAACACGTAGTTCCCCGACTCCAGCGGGATGTTATCAGGGTCGTTTATTATTTCAAAATCAGTCTGAAGACTGGTGGATATGCTGTTCCCCCTGACAGTTATCCCATCCGACAGACCCTGGCTTATATAGTACAGCCCCCCTGCTATCATTCCCGCTACAAGCAGTGACACTATGAACAGCACGAGCTCTGACACGGCTGAGCTCGCCATGCTCATCCCTCCACAGGACAGTACCAGGCACTGCCCAGCACCTCTGCACTACCCTGAGTCTGGTTCCCCACCCATTCCCATTTTATCTTCATGCTGCAACCAGTCCCGGTGTTTATCACAAGGGAATGGACGGTGGAGTCCTTTGGAACATTCTG
>JALVUT010000382.1 GCA_027035445.1 Thermococcus sp. | reverse complement strand
TGGAGGACACCCGTGTCATAGACTACCTTGACGAACTGTCCATAGAACCCATGCTGGGCGACGGGAGGCTGGAACCGGACGGATTCGAGGAACTCGTTGTCGGGGCCATCGTAAGGGAGAAGCACGCCTATGAGATGTACTCAAGGCTCTCCGAGATCCTGGACGACTCACTAGCCCAGATATTCAGAATGATGGCCGGAGAAGAGCTAAAACACGCGTACAGGCTCAAACTGCTCTACGAAGGGCTCTGAAATCTGGATAATTTATCCGACATCACCCCTTTTCTACCCCTTACCCCAAGGGCAAAAATCAAAGCGCAAAGTTGTCATCCCGGCGAAGGAGAGGGGGGTAAGGTATATTTACCAGTGAAAGACATAGGTCTCTGCTGATGCTTCTACCAATGGGGGCAACGATAGACAGCTGTATGACAGGGGTGTTTATATGGCAGTTGAAAAAGTGATGAAACGGGACGGAAGAATTGTCCCATTTGATAAAGAGCGTATAAAATGGGCGATACAAAGGGCAATGCTGGAAGTCGGGGTGCGCGACGAAAAGCTCCTGAACAGGGTGCTCAGACGCGTTGTCAGGAGGGTCAACGAACTCTACGACGGCCAAGTTCCCCACATAGAGAACATACAAGACGTGGTCGAGCTCGAACTCATGCGCGTCGGCCTCTTCGACGTTGCGAAAGCCTACATACTCTACCGCAAGAAGAAGGCGGAGATCAGAAAGGAGAAGAGAAAGGTCCTCAACAAGGAAAAGCTGGATGAAATAGACAAACGCTTCTCCCTCAACGCCCTCCGCGTCCTCGCCTCACGCTACCTCATGAAGAACGAGAAGGGGGAAATAGTGGAGAGCACCAGAGAGCTCTTCGAGCGCGTCGCAACCCTCGCCGTCATACCTGACGTGCTCCACGACGAGCGCGTCTTTGACAGGAACGGCGGGCACCAGCAGGACCCGGGCGCCCTCAGAAACTACACGGAAAACCTCGACGAGTACAACGGAAAGCTCTCCATAGGCAGGTTCAAACTCAACAGATGGCACTTCGAAAGGCTCCTGAACCTCTACCACGAACTGGCCGAGAAGGGACAGATGAAGGCCCCAATCGACGAGCTAATCAGGATGCTCGAGAACGGCGCCTTCGACAACTACGAGGACGAGATAGAGGAGTACTTTAGATTGATGACCGGACAGGTGTTCATGCCCAACACCCCCGCACTCATAAACTCAGGAAGACCCCTCGGAATGCTCTCAGCATGCTTCGTCGTGCCGATAGAGGACGACATGGAGAGCATCATGAAAGCCGCACATGACGTGGCCATGATACAAAAGGCCGGTGGAGGCACAGGCCTCAACTTCTCAAAACTCCGCCCAGAAGGGGACATGGTCGGAACCACCACAGGGGCTGCCTCGGGACCTGTCTCGTTCATGCACCTCATCGATGCAGTCAGCGACGTCATAAAGCAGGGCGGCGTTAGGAGAGGCGCCAACATGGGCATCCTGGAGGTCTGGCACCCGGACGTTGAAAAGTTCGTCCACGCCAAGGAGAAAAACGTCGGAACCAACGTGCTCAGCAACTTCAACATAAGCGTTGGCCTCTGGGAGGACTTCTGGGAGGCCCTCAAAGAGGGCAAGCGCTACCCACTCGTTAACCCAAGAACCGGCGAGAAGGTCAAGGAGATCGATCCAAAGAGCCTCTTCGAGGAGCTGGCATACATGGCCTGGGCCAAGGCAGACCCCGGCGTGGTGTTCTTCGATGTCATCAACAGGAGAAACGTTCTGGAGCCTGCAAAGGGCGAGAAGATAAGGGCCACCAACCCATGCGTCGTTGGGGAGACGAGGATCCTGACGCCAGAAGGCTACTTAAAGGCAGAAGAACTCTTCAGTCTCGCAAAGGAGAGGGACAGGGAAAAGGCCGTGGCGGTAGAGGGAATAGCGGAAGAGGGCGAACCTTACGCATACTCGGTCGAGGTTCTTCTGCCGGGGAAGGAAGAGACCAAGTACAAGACCGTCCACGGAAAAGCCCTCGCGGTTGCTGACCCAATTGCAGTCCCCGCCTACGTCTGGAAGGTCGGAAGGAAGAATGTCGCAATGGTCAGAACGAAAGAGGGCTACGAAATAACTGCAACCCTCGACCACAGAGTCATGACCCCGGAGGGCTGGAAAGAGGTCGGCGAACTTAAGGAAGGCGACAGAATATTACTGCCGCGCTTTGAAGTGGAGGAGGAATTCGGAAGCGAGAGCATAGGTGAAGACCTCACCTTCGTCCTCGGCTGGTTTATCGGGGACGGCTACCTCAACGTGAACGATAAGAGGGCCTGGTTCTACTTCAACGCCGAGAAGGAAGAAGAAACCGCCTGGAAGATTAGGGAGATACTCGCGAAGCATTTCGGAATCAATGCGAAACCCCACCGCTACGGCAACCAGATAAAGCTCGGCGTCCGCGGAGAGGCTTACAGGTGGCTGGAGAGCATCGTAAAGAGCAACGAGAAGAGGGTTCCGGAGATAGTCTACAGGCTCAAGCCGAAAGAGATAGCGGCTTTCCTAAGGGGCCTCTTCAGTGCCGACGGCTACGTGGACAACGACATGGCAATAAGGCTCACCTCAAAGGACAGGAAACTCCTCAGAGATGTTCAGGATCTGCTCCTGCTCTTCGGGGTCCTCTCAAAGATTTACGAGAGGCCCTACGAGAGCGAGTTCCACTACACCACGAGAGACGGGGAAGAAAAAACCTACAGAGCCAAGGGTTACCACGAGCTCGTCATAGCAAACTACAGCAGGAAGCTCTTCGCGGAGAAGATAGGCTTTGAAGGCTACAAGATGGAGAAGCTCAGCCTCAAGAAGACGAAGAGCGACGAGCCGGTTGTTACAGTTAAGAGCGTCGAAGTCATCGGAGAAGAACTCGTCTATGACTTTACAGTGCCGGAGTATCACTCCTACATAAGCAACGGCTTCATGAGCCACAACTGTGGTGAAGAGCCCCTCTACGACTACGAATCCTGCAACCTGGCCAGCATAAACCTCGCAAAGTTCGTAAAGTACGACGAGGTCGGCGAACCCTACTTCGACTGGAACGAGTACGCCTACGTCATCCAGAAAGTCGCCAAATACCTCGACAACGCAATCGACGTCAACAGGTTCCCACTCCCGGAGATAGACAGAAACACCAAACTCAGCAGAAGGATAGGCGTCGGAATGATGGGCCTCGCCGATGCCCTCTTCAAGCTCGGCATTCCCTACAACAGCAAGGAGGGCTTCGAGTTCATGCGCAAGGCCACCGAATACCTCACATTCTACGCCTACAAACAGAGCGTTGAAGCCGCAAAAGAGCGCGGCCCGTTCCCGCTCTACGACAAAACAATGTATAAGGACGGCAAGCTACCGGTCGAGGGCTTCTACCACCGGGAGATATGGAACCTGCCCTGGGACGAGCTTGCAGAAGAGATCAAGAAACACGGCGTCAGGAACGGAATGGTGACAACATGCCCGCCGACCGGAAGCGTTTCAATGATAGCAGACACCTCAAGCGGAATCGAACCGATATTCGCCCTCGTCTACAAGAAGAGCGTTACGGTGGGAGAGTTCTACTACGTCGACCCGGTCTTCGAATCGGAACTTAAGAAGCGCGGCCTCTGGAACGACGAGATACTAAAGAAGATAAGCGACAACTACAGCTCCGTCAGGGGGCTTGAAGAGATTCCAGAGGACATCCAGAGAATCTTCGTCACCTCAATGGACATCCACTGGCTCGACCACCTCCTGGCCCAGGCAAACATCCAGCTCTGGCTCACCGACAGCGCGAGCAAGACGATAAACATGCCCAACGACGCGACCGTTGAGGACGTTAAAGCAGCTTACCTCCTAGCATACAAGCTCGGTTGCAAAGGCGTTACAGTTTACAGGGACGGCTCCCTCTCAGTTCAGGTCTACAGCGTCGAAGGCGAGAAGAAGCAGCGCGTCAAAGCCAAACCAAGCAAATACGCCATCGAGAAGCTCAAAACCGTCGTTGAGGCAGAACCATGGCTGACCCACTTCATAAACGTCAAAGCGATAATAGACGGAACAAACGGCAGGGAAAAGGCAACGACCTCACCAGGCTTCTCACTGAGCATCCTCGCAAAACCGGTTCAGGCCAGAATGGAACACCCACACCACAGGGAACCGGAGGCAATCCCCGAGGAGAAGATAAAAGAACTCCTCGGTGTCGTCTACTGCCCGGTGTGCTACGAAAAGGACGGAAAGCTCGTCGAACTCAGAATGGAGAGCGGCTGCGCCACATGCCCGGTGTGCGGATGGAGCAAGTGCGTCATAAGCTGACCACAACTTTCCCTTTTACACCCCCCTGTCAACACAGCCTTTTTAAGACCAAGGTTTTTAACTCCTACAACTCAGAATAAAACCTTAACCGGGATTCACGCTGACCCCGGTATCTGGAGGTGTTACGATGGACAAGGTTTACCTCACCTGGTGGCAGGTTGACAGGGCGGTGTTCTCACTCGCCGATGAACTCAGAAAGAAATTCACACCGGACGTAATAGTCGGGATCGCGAGGGGAGGCCTCATCCCGGCGGTAAGACTCAGCCACATACTCGGCGACCTAGAAGTCAAGGTCATCGACGTAAAGTTCTACAAGGACATCGATGAGCGAATGGAGAAGCCGGCCATAACCATACCGCTCCACGGCTCACTGAAGGGCAAGAAAGTGGTCATAGTCGACGACGTAAGCGACACAGGGAAGACCCTCGAAGTGGTCATAGACGAGGTGAAGAAGGCGGGGGCAAGTGAGATCAGGATTGTATGCCTGAGCATGAAACCCTGGACAAAGGTCGTTCCCGACTTCTACGTCTTCAGAACCGACAAGTGGATCGTCTTCCCCTGGGAGGAGTTCCCGGTCGCGATGAGGGAGTGAGTTTTTGCTTTTTAACTCCCACGCCCTCCGATTGCATGACCGTGCAACTCTTTTACTTGAGCTTCTTTTGACTCATCCTAAAAGAAAAACGCAACTCGGAACGAATTTATACTCGAAAAAAAAGAAAGGATCTTTACTTAGAACAAAAGGAAAAGCTTATAAGGACGAGTCGGTAGAACATGATGCAAAATCCTTGAAGAGGTGAACCTCGTGAAGTGGAAGCCGTTGTTCGCAGTCCTGTTGGGACTGCTGATGGTCGGAGTGACGGCAGGAAGTGTATCAGCAATGTCAAGCCCCATCCAAAATTCCGGTGAAAAAGTAGTACTCATGGAAAACTTCCAGACTAAACTCCTAGTGAACACTCCCACAAGACAGCTCTTTACTTTTGGGGACCTTTTAGTGGACTACAGGACAAATGGCAGAGAAGCGAAGATAATCATCAAGAACACAACTACGGGTGAGATAATTGATGTTGTTCACCTAACGTCCACCAAGATACATGATTCATACATACTGACCGTTGAAGATACTTCCGGAGTCACATACTCTACAAGGACTCCAATAAACATGATAGCCCCTGGGTTGAGAACAAAACAGTTAATATCAAAGCCAGGGACTACCAAGGAGTCAAGTAACATTATGGCCTCAACCACACAGCAACACTACTGGTGGGATGGGGTGTACTTTGTCAAGGGCTACATGATAAAGTACCCTCACCCGGATTACAAGCACTACGGAATTGAACCCTGGGATACTGTTTCAATAAAAGGTAATAAGCTCACGCACTTACACTTCTCCTGGGCGAAATCAAAGTTTCTCCTGGACGCTGGACCAACTGCACTGGGTGCTGCTATAGGTGCTTACTTCGGCAATGTGCCAGGCGCCGTTATTGGAGCCATAGCGGGCTTGGCAATTGGAATAACATTTGGAAACTACCTTTTAGATGAGCATGGTTGCTTATGGGTATGGTTCGCTTGGAAATGGGAATATCACTGGCGCTGGATACCTCCGGGGTACGAATACGAACCCGTTTTAAAATACCTACGGATAGCCAGCTACACACTTAAAAATGACTACCATCTACCAAACCCTTGAGGTGAAAATCATGAGGCGCTGGACTTTCGTTCTTCCATTCGTTTACCTCCTCTTCCTTTTTGCACTGGCATTCATGGACTTTCCGAGATATATTAATCGCCAGTGGATGTGGATTCAAATTGGTGGACTAATCTTCATGATAGTGCTTGGGGCCTACCTCGATGGTAGCGTTCGGGGGATTGAACTAATAGGGGCTGGGGCTTTCACTATCCTTTGGCTTGCTTTGGCTTTCCTCGTCACCATCAGAGAGGACTACTTTGCACTCTTAGGCCTAATTATCGAGCTGGGCATAGTGATCATCGTCGAACGGTTCTTCAGCGGATGTTAATAAGGAACTCCCCGAAAACCCCTTTAACCCCTTCCCCCAACTTTTCCCGGTGGTGCTATGAG
>JALVUT010000381.1 GCA_027035445.1 Thermococcus sp. | reverse complement strand
CTCTACGGCCTCAGCGATGAGGAATTAATAGAAATGGGAGAGGATCCGAAAGATCCCGGTGGGTACTTCATCATAAACGGTTCTGAGAGGGTTATCGTGTCCATTGAGGATTTAGCTCCCAACAAGACCCTTGTGGAGAGAGATGAGAGACAGAACAAGGTCGTTGCAAAAGTGTTCTCGTACCGGCACGGTTATCGTGCCCTCATAACCGTTGAAAGGAAGAAGGATGGGATTCTGTACGTTAACATTCCCAATGTCCCAAAGGCGGTCAAGTTCATCTACGTGATGCGTGCATTGGGTCTTGAGAGTGATAAGGAGATAGTCGAGGCTGTTAGTGACGATCCGAGAATACAGCAGGTTCTGTTTGAAAACCTTGAGGACGCAAGCGATATAAACAGTAGGGAGGAGGCACTCGATTACATAGGCAAACTCTCCCTCCCGGGCCAGCCGAAGGAGTATCGGCTCAGGAGGGCTGAGCACATCATAGACAACAACCTCCTTCCACACATGGGGGTCGAGGAGACCGACAGGAGGGCAAAGGCATATTATCTCGGTATGATGGCTCTAAAAGCCTTGGAGCTCTCCCTTGGCCTTCGCGGGGAGGATGACAAGGATCACTATGCTAACAAGAGGCTCAAACTGGCAGGGGATCTCCTTAAGGATCTCTTCCGTGTAGCCTTCGGTCAGCTCGTCAAGGACATGCAGTACCAGATGACAAAGACGTACCAGAGGAAGGGCGAGCGCTATACCTTCGAGAACGTTCAGCGTTTTGTGAGGAACTCCATAAGACCGGACGTTCTGAGCGAGAGAATCGAGCATGCCCTTGCCACTGGGGCCTGGCCGGGTGGAAGAACCGGCGTCAGCCAGCTCCTTGATAGAACCAACTACATGTCAACCCTCTCACACCTCAGGCGCGCGACTTCACCGCTAAGCAGGGAACAGCCCCACTTCGAGGCTCGTGACCTTCATGGAACCCATTGGGGCAGGATATGTCCGACGGAAACACCTGAAGGACCGAACTGTGGCTTGGTCAAGAACCTGGCGTTAATGTCCCAGATAACCACGGGGATTCCTGAGGAAGAGGCCAGAGAGTACTTGACCGTCCTGGGGGTTGTCCCTATCGAGGAACGCAGACCGAATCCCGAACTCTGGCGCGTCTACCTCAACGGTGTCCTAGTGGGAACCGTGAAAGATGGTGAGATTCTGACAAGGAGAATACGTGAGGATAGGCGCAGTGGCAGGATCAGTGACGCCGTCAACGTTGCAGCATACGAGGATGAAGAAGTCAAGGAGATCTACATAAACAGTGACGACGGTAGGGTCAGA
>JALVUT010000380.1 GCA_027035445.1 Thermococcus sp. | reverse complement strand
CGTACCTGCTTATTCTACCCTGCATTGGATCGGGTGCTTCAGTTGTTAGGATTGAGGTTACCCCCATCTCAAGGAGGATCGTGTTAAGCTGGAGCAGCACCTTACGGATATCCCGCTCCTCCCTTAACCGGAACGCGATCGAGGGAACAGAATCTATAACGAGCCTTTTTGCCTCTATCGATTTCACAACACGGTAGACGTACCTCAAAAAATCTTCGGGATTTAAGTTCCCCTCAAGAACGAACTGCTCCTCAGAAGGCAGGCCTGCAACCGCACTTACACCGTCTATTATCGCTATCTTACCCTCCTTCTCGTAGCGTTCGAGATCCCATCCAAACGTCCTCATTTCACGCCTGAGATCCTGGGCGCGCTCTTCAAGTGTTACTATCACACCATGCTCATCATGCTCCTCCGCACCTTTATACACGAACTGAGCACCAAACGTCGTCTTTCCACTGCCAGTAGGGCCTGTTACGAGAACCGTAGTACCCCTGGGAAACCCACCCTCTACGAGCTCATCAAAGCCAGGAATGCCACTCTTCACGCGTCTAACTTTATATTTTTCAATCATAGTGATCACCCTCTGGTGCCGATTGGAAATTGTCACTGCTCCCTAATATACTTTCTGTGCCAAAAGGAATATAAAAGTTTTGGGATGCACAAGAGTTTTATTCTCTCCCCACCTACTGAAAGCGGTGAGGATATGCTAGACCCCTTTGGAAGCAGGGCACGGGAGCTCGTTAAGGAGCTGGGTGGAATCAAGGCCGTACTTGAGAGGATACCCTCGTACATTGCCTTAGACCATGCCCTTAGGAGGGTTTCATGGTACAAGTCAGGGAGGGTTCCAGACGATGTTGTCACAGTGGATGATCTCACGGACATACTGACGTTTTACGCCCTCTTGGGAGCCCTTGCATTCTCACCATACGGCCTTGAAGCGGAGCTGGTAAAAGAGGCCAACCTCAAGATATACTCCAAGAGGATAGCACGAAGTGAGGGCCTCACGGAACTGTCGCTTCCCGTAGAGGTCACAGACAAAAACGAGATATCCGTGAAGGATACGTTTATCCTGGAGAAAAGGGGGGAGCGGAACCTGGATCCCGAGCGCAAGAGGGGACTTGAACTCAAATACAAAGTGCACCTCTCGAGTTTTCTGGAGTTCTGGGACGGTAGTTTGAAGGAGGTTTACATACGGAATGGATACGCATACGTTACAAAGGGAAACGTCCTCAAACTGTGGAGGAAAGTGTTTGAACACAACACCGAACGGGCAGTTAATGCCCTCTACGAGATAACTGACGAGCTTCCGGATTACTACAGGAAACTTCGTGAGGAACTGGGTTCCTTGGCAAGGGAGGTCTTCAAGGAACGCCTGGGAAGGTACGGAAATGCAGAGGCGGCCCCCCTCAGATTCGAGTTCTTCCCACCGTGTATAAAGAAAGCCATTGGGGGCGTACCGGCGGGCCTCAGAAACTACGCGATAACGGTGCTCCTTACCTCGTTCCTGAGCTACGCGAGAATCTGCCCGAATCCCCCAAGGAGGGACGTCCGTGTTAGAGACTGCATCCAAGACCTGGGGGTGCTGGAGAGGGAGGTTATACCCCTCATAATCGATGCTGGGAACCGCTGCAGCCCACCGCTGTTTGAAGATCAGCCCCATGAGATTAAGAACATCTGGTACCATATGGGTTTCGGACTGACGGACAGACCGGGTCTCGAGGACAGCGGAAGCTCTCCATGGTACTTCCCCCCAAACTGCGACAAGATACGGGCAAACGCCCCCACCCTCTGCAACCCGGACAGGGACTGCAGGAACATCAAGAATCCACTGACGTACTACCTCAGGAAACTCTACCTGGAGAACAGGAGGAGACAACAAGAAAAAGGCGGGGAAACCTCGGAAGGGGGTAAGGGAAATGGGTGAACTGTTCCGGGAGGCCACTCCAGCTGAAAGAAAGAGGTACTACGCAAGGGAGTGGAGCACAAAAAAACTACCAGATTTCCTTCTGAAGACGCTGGAGCACAGGGAGTTTGGCTTTGACCACACCGGTGAGGGCCCGAGCGACAGGAAGAATGTCTTCAGTGATCCCAGAGACCTGGAGGATTATGTGAGGGCAACTGCCCCGTATGCGATGTATTCCTCCGTGGCACTCTACGAGGAGCCGGGAAGGATGGAAGGATGGCTGGGCGCAGAGCTCGTTTTTGACATAGACGCAAAGGACCTGCCTCTGAGGAGATGTCAAAACCTCCACGAGCACGGTAAGGTCTGCCCAATATGCCTTAACGACGCAAAGGAACTTGCGAAGGACACCCTAATAGTCCTCAAGGAGGACTTTGGACTGGAGGACGTTCACGTTGTTTACTCAGGAAGGGGTTACCACATAAGGGTGTTGGATGAATGGGCACTGGAACTGGAGGGAAAGTCCAGAGAGAAGATTCTCTCGTATGTAAGTGCTGCGGAGGAAGTCACGTACGAAGATGTTAGAAGCAGGAGGATAATGCTCTCAAGTGGATACTTCCGGGTCTTCCGCCTTCGCTTTGGGTACTTCATCAGAAGGGTAAACGAGAACCACCTCGAGAACATAGGACTCAGCAAATCCCGAACCAAGAGGCTGCTTGAGAGCAGGGAGGAGATATACGAGAAGTTCGTTAGAAAAGGTCTGCTGGCAGCTTTCCCGGAGGGCATAGGGTACAAAAGTTTAATCAGGCTTTTTGCACTATCAAGCACTTTTTCAAAGGCATACTTTGACGGTAGGGTCACCGTTGACGTTAGGAGGATTCTACGTGTTCCATCGAGCCTGCACTCGAAGGTCAGCTTCGTGACCACTTACATAGGAAAAGACGATAGGAAGCTCGAAAAGTTCAACCCATTCGAGAGCGCAGTTCCAAGGTTCAGACGTGAGGAGGTGAAAGAGGCCTACGAGGAGTGGCTTAAAGAACACGGGGATAGCCTATGAACGGTCGGATTAAATAGCACTCTCGATGCCAATCTGAGGAAGTATTGGCGTATTCTCACATCTTTCAGGGTAACCGGATTTGGGTGGCTTTTGTAAGGGGCCCTTCTTCTCGGCGCATGTGTTGAACAGGGCGAGGGGGTCATAGTCCGCCTTCTGTATCAAGGGGGCATTCGACTGAGCGGCCTACCACGGGACTCACACCGGAAACTCATCGTCCCTCCCTCGGCCTTGCACCCCACGGGACGGCCGTTTCACCGCATCCTCCGGGATAGTCTGCGGGTTAGCTCGGGCGCCGTCACCGGGCCCTTCGCCGCGTTCATCCACATCCCCCGGAGGCCGTGCCGTTTCTGCGCCGTTGCCCTCCCTCTCGGGAGGTGCCTTGCGGCACCGCGGCCCCGGTGAGGTGGGCGGAACTTCCTCCTCACGGAGAGCCCCCGACCCCCTCGCCGCTGAACAGTCGGACGAACGGGATAAAAAGGTTTGGGACATCACCCCAGCATGAACAGTGGGGAAATTGCTCACTTCTTCTTGGGTAGTTCCCTGCTTTCTTTAAACATGGGCATTTTGGGGCGCTTAAATCTTCCCAGTGGAGAGTGACGCTTTGGTTTTGATCGTTTCCGCTTCTTCGGGCCTTCCCTTTTGGAGAAATAGTAGAATGCTACCCCGATACATATTAATAGCAGGATCACCACTGCTACAAGCAGGGAAGAGGTTCCCCCTCTTTTGGGGGGCAGGGCTGAGGTAGAGTTTGAAACGGGAGCTGAAGTCGTGGATGGGGTAGGGGAGGATGTTGCGGTCGGAATGGGAGGGTGTATATACAGGGACCCTCTCTTGGTACTGATCCCTCCAAGCGACAGCAGGTTGAACTCATAGGATATTTCCTTTCCAACCGGGAGCCTCAACATCACCCTCATGGGAGTCACGCCCGGGGTGAAGGTGGCCCTGACTGAGTCCCTGGAGATAACGGTGCTACCACTGTAAACTTTGTAAACAAGGGTACCGTTAACCGGTGCGGCATTTGGGTTTAAGATCTGGAGTGTAAACACGACTTTTCCGGAGCTCCCTGCAACGTAGCTCAAGTTGTCGATGGTCAGGGGAGCAAAAACGGAGTAGGAAACCTCTCTAGAAACTATCTCCCTTCCATCATAACTTAGGAGGATTCTTGATGTGATATCACCCGGAACCTGGGTGGGCAAGGAGACTGCGATAACGTCCGTTCCCCCGTGCACCCTTACAGGACGGGACTCGTTGACGGAGAGTCTTGACCCTCTGTACGCCAGAACAGTTAGGTTAAGGGTGATATCCCTCTCAGAGAGCAGTGTGAGGTATGCGTGGTTCTCCTGGTTTACCTTAACGGTGGTGGACTCTAAGGAGAGCGCAACCAGGCTAACCCCAAACTTTACACCAAAGTGTTTGGAGTATGTATAAGAGCCATCTGGATAGGAGAGGGTGTAGTCCACAGTGTAAACCCCAGGAGAAACCTCATAGCCCACAGGGATAGAAAACCTGACCAAGTTATCACCCGGAACCATGGTTAGATTCTGAACGTCCTTGAAGTACGATGTGCTTACATTCCCAAAGGTCACCGAGGCCGTTATGCTGACGCTGTGATGACCCCGGTTAAACACATGTGAGAATACTACTATCGTCTCTCCATTGAGGGCATAGGAGGAACCTGGCCTTTCCCTGACGTACGCCCGGGCAACCCCAAACTGTAAAGCTCCCGCAACAACCTTAACAGGTACGCTCGCCTTAACGATGTACATGGTGTTATCATTGGTAAACGCCCAGAACTTCATGTGAAGGGTGTAAAGCCCGCTGGGAACCGTTCTAGCGGCACTTATATTGTAGCTCATTGTGTACGTCTTGTGAGACGCCCACGCCGTGAATATCCTGGGGTTCACAACCAGAACAAAACCAGGAACGATGTTGCCACTTGAATCCTCCACCCAGAAACCCTGATAACTGACTATCTTAAAGCTCAGTCCCCCGGCATTGGTCAGGCTGAGGGTACCTGTACTGTAGTCACCCCGAACAACTTCAATTGAGTTCGGGATCGTGAAGGTTAGATACTGACCAGATACGGGGGGGATCACTGAGATCATGAACATCACGACCAGGAACACCCCTACTGCCCACCTCATTAGTTCCCACCATCTGTAGTTGGTTGTCCTCCGTTATAAAACTACCCACCTATCAGCACCAAGACGCCTATCAGGATCAGTCCCACTGAGAGGGCAGCAACCAGTTTGTAGAGAAAGAGACCCGAGACATGGGGACGGATTATAAGTGTTAATATCATAAGCATGGCCCCGTACAGCATAGAAAAAATCCCCAGTGCAGTATTCAGGTTAACCCCAACAGCTAGGAGAATCCCCAGAACTGCCCCAACGAACACAGTGACCTGGGGAATCGTGAATATAAGGTAGTTCCTAAATACCCTTCCATCACCGTTCATGCTCCATCACTCCGGTATAAACGCGTAGGTGGTCGTGGTTGGAAGCAGGCGCCTAATGCGGGGAATGAGATAACGGGGGTAAAGCCCCTCGGTTTTCTCTTCAAGAATATCATAGGCCCCTAGGATCCTGTCAATAACCTCAACCTCAACCCTACCCCTAACCCGAAAGTAACCCCTGTAGGTGGAGCTTATCTCCAGTATTATCGGAATCCGAAGCATATCAATCTTCCCCTCCTCCAGCAGGGAGGCCATAAACTCCAGCTCAGATTTTTTGAAATGATGTTCGCTACCGTCTCTTAATATAACCTTTGGATCCTCAGTTTCCAGAAGGGCCCTGAGGGTGGGCCTCACCTTCGGGAGGTGAACGTTTATTCGGGCGAGCTCATGGTTGAGTATGTCCTCCGCTCTTCCCATGACCCATAATACAGCCCTCAACGGAAAAACTTATGTTGCCGTAAAAATGTTAAAAACTATCGATCCAATCCGGATATTTAAACATATTTCAGATAAGAGACGGCATCCGAGGCAACGTTCCGTCACTTTGACAACAATATAACCAAAAGGGTTATATTAGGAAATATGTCCATTAACTGCTGAATTAATAGAACGTTTATTTAAAATTGGGGGTCTAAAAATGAACATAATTAAGAGTATGAGCGCCCCGGTAGAGGGGGCTAAACCAAAGTTCGTCCAGCTTGTCTTCGTGGACATAAACGGTGTTCCCAAGGGAATGGAGATACCGGCCGAGAGGTATGAGGAAGCAGCCAGTGATGGTATCGCCTTCGACGGTTCGTCGATACCGGGCTTTCAGGGAATAGAGGACAGTGACCTGGTGTTCAAGGCGGATCCCTCGACATATGCCGAGGTTCCGTGGGAGGGCATTGCGAGGGTTTACGGCCATATATACCGGGACGGGAGGCCATACCCGGCGGATCCCAGGGGAGTGCTGCGCAGCGTACTCAAGAGGCTTGAGGGTGAAGGGC
>JALVUT010000379.1 GCA_027035445.1 Thermococcus sp. | reverse complement strand
CGACGATTTCACCCTTAAGGCCGACCTCTGAAAGAACCCTATCGACGAGGGCCTTCGCTATTATCCAGTACTCCTCACCGTTTTCCGTCTCGACTCTAACCTTGGCGTACTCGTAATCCGGGTGGACGGTGACAGCCAAGTTGGCCGGGAGGGTCCATGGCGTAGTAGTCCAGATGAGCAGGTATTCCTTCTCCTTCCCTTCGATCGGGAACTTGACGTAGATGCTCGGGTCCTTCCTGAGCTTGTACTCGCCGCGAACCTCGTGCTCCGCTAGAGCCGTCTGACAGCGCGGGCACCAGTGAAGGACGCGCTTGTCCTTCTTGAGAAGGCCCTTTTCGTAGGCCCGCTTTAGCGTGAACCAGCCGGACTCGATATACTCGTTCTTTATGGTCATGTAGGGATTGTCCCAGTCCATCCAAATGCCAAGTTGCTTGAACTGCTCGGTCATGACCTTGAGGTTGTTGAGGGCGAACTCCTTGCACTTCTTGATGAAGTTGTCAACCCCTATCTTGGTCTCTATGTCCTTCTTGGTCTTTAGGCCAAGGGCCTGCTCGACCTTGACCTCTATCGGAAGGCCGTGCATGTCAAAGCCCGGTTGTCTTCTCACGTTGTAGCCCTGCATCGTTCTAAAGCGGATTATCATGTCCTTGATTATCTTGTTCCAGGCGGTTCCGAGGTGTATGGCACCGCTCACATAGGGCGGTCCGTCGAGGAAGTAGTACTTCGGGCCGTTCTGACGGGAGGCCTTAACCTTCTCGTAGGTGTTGTTCTCCTTCCAAAAGTGCTCTATCCTCTCCTCAAGCTTACCAGGGTCGTACTCCCTGAACTCAGGCTCTTTAATCATTGAAAACCCCTCCAGAAGTGATAGTAAAGGCTAACCCAGAACAGAGGGGGCTAAGCCGCGAAACGGGCGAAGCGAAGGATAAAACACTCCCCCCTCATGGGCATCGGGGCAGAATTGGGGAGCGGCCTTATAAGGTTTTTGGGTGTATTTGGGGGGATATGAAGGACCTGGCTTCACTCCCGGGGGGGTTTCTTCTCCTTCGGCGAACTCTTTGATCTTGCCTGTTATATATATTCTTGCACCAGTGATCATCCTAGGGATGCATAATCCTTGTAATTTCCTGTATCTCTCGTTGTTAATTTTTCCTTATCTCGTTCCACACCCCCGCCAGAATGAAGAACGCACCGATCAGGGCCCTCTCTGTTAGCCTTTCGCCGAGAAGGATAAAGGCCGAGAGTGAGCCGAAAACAGGTTCCATGGAGTATATAAGTGCCGCTCGGTAGGCGGTGGTGCACCTCTGGAACTTCAGCTGCCGCGCGAACGC
>JALVUT010000378.1 GCA_027035445.1 Thermococcus sp. | reverse complement strand
AAAATTAAGAGAGTGTGGAAGATCAGGCCGAGATCTGCGAGCCAGATTAGAGCGATCAAGGAGCTTATAGACGACTGGGGATTTGAAGTGCTTCCAGAAGCCTCAGAATTACTCGAAAAGGCAGAGAGAAAGTTCGAGGAAGACAAGCAGAAGAAGGCAGAACTGCTTGAGATGAGCAAGCGTGTTCACAGCGACCTCGAGATACCGCTCCCGCCCGGCCTGACACTCTACCCGTTCCAGAGGGTGGGAGTTGAGTGGCTTGAGAGAACAGGGGGTAGGGCACTTATTGGCGACGAAATGGGTCTCGGAAAAACGGTGCAATCGTTGGCGTGGCTCAGGCTTCATCCCGAAATAAGGCCAGTGATCGTGGTTTGCCCGGCGTCAGTGAAGCTCAATTGGGTGAGAGAGATTCGAAAGTGGACTGGTGAAGAAGTTACTATTCTCAAGGGTAAGAACGGGATCAAGAATCTTCCGAAAACGCCGTTTTACGTGATTAACTATGACATATTGTCAGCGTGGCTCGAAAAGCTCCAGTCAATCAACGCAAAGTGTCTCATAGTTGACGAATGTCACTACATCAAGAACTCGAAGGCCAAGAGAACCAAAGCCGTTCTGCAGCTCGGAAAGAACATACCGCACGTCGTAGCTCTCACGGGAACTCCGATGCTCAACAGGCCGATTGAACTATACACAACGCTAAAGCTCCTGAAAGTCAACGACCCGGTTCTAAGAGACTTCTGGACGTACGTCAAGAGGTTCTGTTATGCCCAGCAGACGCCGTGGGGCTGGGACTTTTCGGGAGCGAGCAACCTCGACGAGCTTCAAGTGAGACTGAGACAGTCAGTGATGATAAGAAGGCTGAAGAAGGACGTCCTCAGAGAGCTGCCGCCGAAGAGGAGAATACTCGTTCCCATGGAGATAAGCAACCGCAAGGATTACTTCATGGCTCTAAAGAACTTCAGAGAGTGGTACATTGAACGCAAGGGCAAGGAGGTCAGAGGAGCAGAGGTTCTCGTGCAGCTCGAACAGCTCAGGCAGCTCGCCGTGATGGGTAAGCTCGATGCAGTAATCGAGTGGCTCAAGAACGTTCCAGAGAAGTTTGTTGTGTTCGCTGTTCACAGAGACGTTCAGAGAAGGCTCGTTGAAGCACTCGACGCACTGTGGATTCCCGGTGGGTTGTCGGCAGAGGAAAAGCAGAAGGTCGTGGACGAATTCAACAACTCCGACAGACCGATCGTTGTTTCACTATATGCCGGAGCCGAAGGCATGAATTTACAGACAGCGAGAATTGCAGTGTTCGTCGAGCTTCCGTGGACTCCCGGAAAACT
>JALVUT010000377.1 GCA_027035445.1 Thermococcus sp. | reverse complement strand
GAACGCTTCCGTAGCTCCCTGAAATGTGCATAAGGACAAAGCCGTAGCCCTCTGGTGAGACCCCGGCGGTTTTAAGTACCGCCCCGAACTTCAGGAGGGTGTCGTACGAAACGGTCACGTAGTCCACCCCCAGGGCCATCAAACCCCGCGGCTTCTCCAGGCCCAGGTAGTACCTGGCCACCCACCTGTTTGGCCCTCCCTGTGCCACGGGGGCCCGACCGGCGTAGTAGGTTACCCAATGCCCGTGATCCCACCAGGTGAGGACGACGTCGTTTATGTTGGAATGGTCTCCCAGATACTTCAGGCCCCTCACCCAGTAACCGTTGACGAAAGGTCTGGCATCGAGAGTGTTCTGAACGCCCTGAACCGCTGTCACCGCCGGGATCAGGAGGATCAGAGATATCAGGAGGATAACCCGCCATTTTCTGGCCTCCACCCTCGGTCTAAGGAGTCCGTAGAGGTGGACGCTGCCGATGCCAGCCGTCAGCGCGACCGCGATGGAACCAATGAAGAGGAACCTCGTCCATAGGAACACCATCGGTCCTACCACGAGGAGGAGCCCGAGGAGGAGGAAATCCCTAACCTTGACCCTCCCAGGCAGAAAGTTGAGGAAGAACGAGGGCACGAGCAGGAGGGCGGCGCTGTAGGCACTCCAGGCCGCGCTGAAGGAGGTTCTCTGGGCCTCGGCTATGGGGGCGGTTGAGAAGAGCCCGTGGATCACCGTATCCACGCGCCCGTAGTACCCCAGACCCACCGTCAGGGCAACCACCAGCCAGATGCCCGCGATGGTCAGCCTCCACCTCCCGTCCCTGACAAACCGCGAGAGGAACATCAGAATGAGGATCGCAACGAGTGCCGCGGGGACGGCGTATTTGAGGAAGAACAGAAGGAAAGCGTCCTTGATGAGGCCGAAGTGCAGGCCGAACTCCTTTGCGAACTCCCTGCCTAGTCCGCGGTCTGCCCCGGCCATCCCGTAGTTGAAGATGCCCCCCAAAAAATTCGCGAGGAGTGCCCCGAAGGCCGTGGACACCGTGAGGGCCAGTGCATCCTCGAAGTACACGTCTTTCCTGAGAAGGAAGGCACCTAGGGCCAGGGTGAGGGCGTTGCCAAGCAGGAAGGCGAATATCGGGTAGTAGGCACTCCAAAAAATCGACGCGAGGCCGCTTGCGAAGAGGGGTATGAGGTAGAAGAGCAACCTTTTACGATCCCCCTTCCTCTTGGCCGAGAGCGCGAGGCTTACACCGAACAGGCCCAGACTGTACCAGAACACCATGTAGTTGTCGCCCCTGTAGTAGCCGGCCATCGAGCGGAACACGTGCCCGAACATCA
>JALVUT010000376.1 GCA_027035445.1 Thermococcus sp. | reverse complement strand
GGCCTCTACCTGAAGGACTACCCGGGAAGGGGGATCTCCGGCAAGGGCAGTATCTCTATGGTCATAGCTACTGACGCGCCGCTGACCGCGAGGCAGTTGAAGAGGCTCGCGAAGAGGGCTGTTGTCGGCCTGGCAAGAACCGGCGGCTACGCATACCACGGGAGCGGTGACGTTGTTTTAGCTTTCTCAACGGCCCAGACGGTTCCGGTTGGGAAGGAACCAGAAATGGTTAGCTTCCTGCCCGATAATGCGCTGGGCAGGCTCTTCAGGGCAACGGCAGAGGCGACGGAAGAGGCGATAGTCAACGCCCTCCTTCAGGCTAAAACCGTTGAAGGCAACGGGCACGTGAGGTACGCCCTGCCAGTTGAGAAGGTTATCGAAATCCTGGAAAAACATGGGATGGTGGAGAGGGTCTGATCAGGCACCTATCTCCTCGTACTTCTTCTTCATCAGCAGTGCATCGTCCTCAATGTTGGGGCTCTCGCTTATAACGACGCCCTTGACCCTGAACTCCTTGAGAACCCTCAGGAGGTCTTCCCACTTCATGTCGCTCTCCTGGAGCGGAAGGTGCCTTTTCTCGCCTTTATCAGTGTATTCTATTCCTGACATGTGGATGTGCATGTTGTCCAGAGCTTCCCTGCCAAGCCTGTCCTCCATGAACGCGAGCATCTCGCGCCATTCCTCGACCGAGTTGCACTTCCCCTTGTTCCTCGCGTGTGCATGTGCAAAGTCTATCGTCGGCAGGACCATCTCAAGCTCCTCGCTGAGCTTTACGATCTCCTTTAAATCGCCGAACTGGGTCGGCTTTCCCGTCAGCTCAGGTCTTATCCAGACCTCAATCCCTTTGTCCATAAGCCTCTTCTCGATGTCCCTCAGGGCCTCGAGTATCCTCTGGTAGACGCTCTCTGGGGGCTGTTTGAGGTAGTAGCCTGCATGGAAGACCACGCTCCAGCCGCCCGCCTGATAGAGCCGCTCGGCGCTCTGAATGATGCGATTCTTGCTGGCCTCTACTTTAGCCTTCTCGGTAGCGTTGAGGTTGATGTAGTAGGGCGCGTGAGCGGTTAGAAGGACGTCGTGCTTCTTGGCAACGTACTTTACCTTCTTCGCCAACTCGGGCTTCATATTGACACCGCGGACGAACTCAAGCTCCATCGCGTCCAGTCCGAGCTCTCTAACCCGTTTTATCCCATCAACCGTTGAGCGCTTCTCCGTTGAGAGGGGAATTCCGGCCGTTCCAAAGCGTAGCCTGTCAACCTTAAACATGATCACCACCGAGGAAATTAGGGTAACCTAACTTATAAGCCTACCGTTCTATGCTCTCCCCGAGGATTTCCTCA
>JALVUT010000375.1 GCA_027035445.1 Thermococcus sp. | reverse complement strand
GGAAAGCCCTTGAGAAGAAGTTCGAGATAAGCCTCGGGAACATCGGACACTACTCCGTTGATCCTAACAGACTCATAGGCAAGAACATCGAGAACATGATAGGTGTCGTTCAGATACCCATGGGTGTCGCCGGCCCCCTCAAAATCAATGGAGAATATGCAACGGGTGAGTTCTACATCCCGCTCGCAACAACAGAGGGAGCGCTCGTCGCTTCGGTTAACCGTGGCTGCTCTGCTTTAACGGAAGCGGGGGGCGTTAAGACCACCATCATAGACGACAAGATGACGAGGGCACCGCTCCTCAAGTGCCCCGATGCGAGGAGAGCTAGGGAAGTTGCCGAGTGGGTGAAAAGTAACATCGACTACCTCCAGGAGAAGGCGGTCTCGAAGGTCACTAGGCATGGAAAGCTCCGTGATGTTAAACCCTACATCGTCGGCAACAACCTCTACCTCCGCTTCGAGTTTGAGACCGGCGACGCGATGGGCATGAACATGGTAACCATCTCAAGCGAGGAGATAATGAAGGTCATCGAGGAGCACTTCCCCGATGTCAAGTACTTGGCCCTCTCAGGCAACCTCTGCGTCGACAAGAAGCCCAACGCCATGAACTTCATCAACGGGCGCGGAAAGACGGTTATAGCCGAGGCGGTCATCCCGAGGGAGACAGTTGAGAAGAAGCTTAAGACGACACCGGAGCTTATAGCGGAGGTCAACTACAGGAAGAACCTCGTCGGTTCCGCTCAGGCCGCTTCCTACGGCTTCAACGCTCACTTCGGCAACATAGTCGGGGCGATATTTCTCGCCACGGGCCAGGACGAGGCGCAGATTACTGAAGGCTCCCACGGAATAACGCTCGCCGAGGTTACGCCGGAGGGTGACCTCTACGTGAGCGTGACAATGCCGAGCCTTGAGATAGGAACGGTTGGAGGAGGAACGAGGGTTCCAACACAGAGGGAAGCTTTGAGCATTATGGGCGTCGCAGGCGGGGGAGATCCTCCGGGAAGCAACGCCAAGAAGTTCGCGGAGATAGTTGCCGGCGCAGTTCTGGCCGGAGAGCTTTCACTCCTGGCTGCAATAGCCGCTAAACACCTCGCGAAGGCCCACAAGGAGCTGGGGCGTTAGGCTTCCTTCCATCTTTCACTACTGTATATATCCATATCCTGCTGGAAGTGGGAGCAATATGAAACGCAGACTGCTTGTTTTCGCTGGAGTTTTCCTGCTGATATCCCTTAGCATTATTTATATCGCCTCATTAAAACCTCCCTTAATCGCTCCCGCGGATGCAGTTACCGTAATCGCAACTGGCAACTATGGGATAGAGGAAAGCGGTATGGTGCA
>JALVUT010000374.1 GCA_027035445.1 Thermococcus sp. | reverse complement strand
AAACTGGGGCTGCCGTCTTCGTTTTTGATTAGCACACCGTGATAGCCTTCGTTTGTAACCAGGTCAAACATATGGCCGCCACTTGCCAGGATCGTCAGCATCCTGTTGCCTATGCTTACCTCATAGGCCACGAGGTCGCCGATACGCCTTTTGCTGGGCTGCCCAAAGAAACTCGCGATGGTTCTGGCTTTGTTGGGGCTTTCGACTATCATAAGGGAGGACTTCACAAGGTCTTTAACCTTCGCACTTATCTTGCCCTCCATTACAAGCCTTACCTGTTCCCTGTCCTCGTCTATTTTTCTGAGAACCTCTTTGAGGTTGAGCTCCTCAAAGGGCACCATTTTGAACTCGGTGAAGCGCCAGCGCATCTGCCTGACCAAACCGTTAAAGACCTTCTCGTTGTCCACTATGAGGACGCTCAGGCCCTTAGTTATTCCGCCGGCGAAGAGTCTGCTAGTCCTCCCAGTTGCCTGAATATAAGTCCTAACGTCGGGGATCTCAAGGTACCACTTTCCCCCCTCCTCCCGTAGGCTGACGAACGGGTCTTCGGCAAGTTTTCCAAGAACCTCTTCGTCGTGCAGAACTTTCCTGAGGAAGTCCACGACCTCTCTGAAAACCCCGAGAACATGGTTGTGGAACTCGTTCTCTATTGGGAGACCCTCCGCCAGGGCCTCCTCTATCTTCATGAGTTCAAACTGGGGGATGTTTCTTATCAGGCGCCTTAAGCGCGCGTGTAACTTTTCGGCGGTTCTCCTGTCCTCGTCGCTAAGGAAGTCCATCACCTCACTCAGGAGGCCAAGGGCGCGGTATATCGTCGGCCTCTCAAGGTCTATTGAAAATCTGAACTTCGGAACGCCGGTGAAGACGGAGTATCGGATGAGGTGGGGGAGATCGAGGCCGCGGACGAGGGAGCCGTAGTACGTGGCGGAGCCGACTAGGTAGTCTGTCTCACCGTTCTCAAACTTCTCGATAGACCTTCTGTTCTTTGATGAGACGAGCTCCACCCTGAGTCCCTTCTCGCGGAGGTAGTTGACGAGCTCCTCGGCGTAGCCGAGCCCCTGATCTATGGGCGTGAACACTATGCCGCCCCTGCCGAGTTTCTTGAGGAGCTTCTTCACGTGCTCTTTGATGTCCACGCTCGGGTTGAGGTAACTGTCAACTACGTTTCGGAGCGCATTCCTTCCGCTTCCGACCTCAAAGCCGAGTAGCTCGCGGTATAGCTTTATCCTGTCCCCCCGGGCCGACCCCGTGGCGGAGGCTATTATCATAGTTCCTATGTCGTTTCTGGATTTGAATTCCTGAATTTCCCTCTGCAGTGCCCGTATTTCCTCGTTTATTTCCTTCAGCTTCTCCTCCCGGTTCTCAGCGCGGCCGTTTAGGTAGCGTGCCATGCTCTTCTTGAGCCGGATTATCTCCCACGCTTTCCCTATCGTATCCTCGTTGAATCCCAGGAGGTACAGGGAGCGATCTATGTTCCTGCTCGCCTTGAGGAATGCGTCAACATCGTCAACGAAGATGAAGTTGAAGTGCCGGCCCTTCAGTTCATCGTCAAACTTTCTGGCCATCCACTGGGCACTCGTGATTAAAACGTCGTATTCCTCATTTCGTATCCGCTCCAGCATCTCCTCCTTTTCCTTTTTGCGGAGGTTGCCATGGTAGTATGTCAGTCTGAGCTCGACCCCTGCCCGTTCCGCTATCGCCCTGACCGTCTTGACAGTCTGGACTACAAGGGGGGTCGTTGGCACCACGATATAGCTTTTTTTGCCGTTTCTGGCGTGCCAGACTGCCATGAATGCCCCAAACGTGCTCTTGCCCATTCCCGTTGGGGCTATTATAGAAAAGCTCATTCCTCTCAGGAGGCGTTTCACCCAGGTTCTCTGGGCGCTCCAGAACCTGAAACCGGTGCCCTTCTCAAAGAACATCTCTATCTCACGTGTCTGTGATTCCAGCCGGTGTATTCCCCTCCACTCCTTCAGTTTTTCCCTGAGCTGGAGGGCGTCTCTTACGGCCTTTATGAGGTCAAAGTAATTTCCCACAGAAACGGGCTCGTTGAGGCATTTCTCACAGGGATTCTTCTCAAGGAGCCTTTCATCGGAGATTTTACCACCGCAGTTCGGGCACATATCGCGATAAATCGCCTTCATCTTCCCCCCCTCTAAGTTCCTATTTGGTGCTCCGGAGATTTATAAGGGTTTTTGGTGGGGTCAGACGCCACCTTTCGACCGTTCTCGGAGCTCTCTAAACTCCCCCTCGAGCTTCTCGGTTAGACGGTAATCACTGAACACGTGCCGGTATTCCTCCAGAACTTCCTCCAAAACGTGCAGGACCTCCGGGCGGTCAAGGGCTTGGAGTAATAGAAGGGCTCTCCTGAACAGCCGGGCAGTTTCGCTCCCGCTCTCGTCCGTGTTCAGCGCAAAGCGGAGCTCCTTAATGGTGACGTCAAGGGCCAGTTCCGGGACCTCAGCCAGAAACTCCATCGCGATGGCCTCCGGGAAGAGCTCCGTATGCCTGTCAAAGGTCTCGAAGTAAACCCCACTTTCGTAGGCTTTGAGAGCCGCCGCGACATGCTTGCAGTCTCCGCCTAGGGGGCAGGTGCAGCGGTTCTCGCCGGTGGAGGTGTTGATTTCAACATAGTACGGGTACGTTCCGAGGACTTTAGAGAAGAGTTTGTCCCCGTATTTAACGACCCAGAGAACCTTTCCGGCCTTGTAGTACTTTTCCCCTTTCTTAAGGGTCTTCTCATCCACGTCCATCACTGATGCCGGTAGCCGGTGGAGGGTTTTAAGAGTTTCGGGCGAAAGCGTTTTATCGTTTCAAGCCCTAAAGGTGGTGGTGAATGACATGGATGTGTTCGAGCTGGCAAGAAAGTACCATGATGAGCTGGGGATCGGCGAGCCCAGCATGGCCGCCATGGCCGCAGACTTCTTTGATGAGCTAGGTCTCAAGCTTGCAGACTTCCTTCAGGATGAGGGTTACTCCATAATCGGCACCAAGTTCATAGACTACGACAAGAGCCTCGTGATGGATGTAACAAGGGGAGAAAAGAGGTTTGAGATAACGCTCAGGAAGAGCTGATCACCAGCGGTTCTCGTACTCGAACACCACTTCCTTCTTTTCCCCGGGTCCAACGGTAAGTTTGAACTCCACATAGTCCGCGGTTTCGTCTATAGGATCCAATGAGCTTCCCGTTATCTTGCCCCGCTTGTAGTGCCTCACCACTACGGTCTTCGTCTCGTTTCCGAAGTTCTCGACCGTTATCTGGACCTTGTAGTAGGCGTAACCGCTTCCACGCTTCTCCTGCAGTATCTTGGTTGTTCCCTTGAGGTCGTAGTCCCTTCCGATGCCTATTCTAACGGTCTCCCCTTTGGCTGTGTGCTCTAGCGTCCTCTCGCCTATGAGGAGGGCCCCATTTTCAGTCTCCCGGTACATCTCAACGACGCCTGCTGGCAGAACCTCCTTAGTTTTGAAGGAGATCGACTCGTAAACCGGCCCCTCTCCACTCCTTGGCCAGCTCTTGTAGAGGTACTCGCGTTCAAAGGGGACCTTCTGGGTTATGTAGGGATACATCATCTTGCTGGAGGGATTCAGGTCAACGGTTCCGAGCTTGTAGAGGTAGAACGCCTCCACCTTCTGGGGCTCGCTTGGCTGAACCACCCCCGTCCCGCTCGCGGCCTTTTCATAGAGGGCTACTGGGTTTGGCATCCCTCCCCGAATAAGGTTCACATCCCCCGCAACGAGCAGGACTTTCGCGTCCCTGAACGTCTCGGCGGTCGGGTTGTCCAGAATCATGTAACCGTAGAGGTCGGCCCGGTTCCCTATGTACAGTTTGTAGCGTGAGCTCCAGCTCATTCCGTTCACGCGGTATATGACGTCGAAGCGGTACTTTCCGGCCTTGTCGGCGGATACGGCCATGTAGACACCGGGCTTCCCGTCCAGCTCCTTGACCCTGAAGTAGGTCACTTCATTGGGGTTTATCAGGTAATACTCCGCCCCCTGAACCGCCAGCCTTCCATCTTTCATCCCCAGGAACTTTCCACTTATCGTGTCACCGGTTTTGAGCTTTATCTCAACCTGACCCCCGATGCCAGCTCCGTAGACGCTGCCGTTCCCGCTCCTGCTGAAGATGCCGAGGACGTGCACACCGTCATCAAGGGGCCTTATGGTGATCTCCCCGATATCAAGGCCGGCGAGCTCGTTTAGCGGTGCATCATTGATGCCCTCCTTCAGGTTCAGCTCCAGGGTTTTCTCGACGATCCCTATCCCTGCGGAGTTGTAGAGGATGAGGGTGCCGTTGCTACCGACCGCCTTTTCCCCCTGGAACGAGAAAACCGCAAAGAAAAGTATCAAAACTCCCAGCAAACCAATAAAGGCTTTCCATCTCACGTTTATCACCTAAGTCTATTTGGGTCCCGTGCTATATATACCCCCAGCATCGCTTCAGTCAGCTTTGAAGTGAGGCTTTGCAAATGGAAACCCTTTTAACTCCACGGGGAGATTCAGCACTGTCAAGCTGATGGGGTGATTGATATGGACAGGATTGCCAAGGCCAGGGAGATAATCGAGAAGGCCAAGACTGAGAACAGGCCGCTCGTCGAGCCTGAGGCGAAGGGGATACTTGAGCTCTATGGCGTCCCGGTTCCGGACTTCAAGGTCGCCACCAACGAGGAGGAGGCCGTAAAGTTCGCAAGGGAGATCGGCTACCCGGTCGTCATGAAGATAGTTTCCCCGCAGATCATCCACAAGAGCGACGCCGGCGGTGTCAAGGTCAACATCAAAAGTGACGAGGACGCTAGAAACGCCTTCAAAACCATTATGGAGAACGCAAGGAACTACAAGCCGGACGCGAACCTCTGGGGTGTCATCGTTTACAAGATGCTCCCGCTCGGCAAGGAGGTCATCGTCGGTATGATCCGCGACCCGCAGTTCGGCCCGGCCATCATGTTCGGCCTCGGCGGAATCTTCGTCGAGATACTCAAGGATGTCAGCTTCCGTGTCGCCCCGATAACCAAGGACGAGGCCCTTGACATGATCAAGGAGATCAAGGCCTACCCGATCCTTGCGGGAGCGCGCGGTGAGAACCCGGTGGACATCGAGGCCCTTGCCGGGATAATAAGCAAGGTCGGCGAGCTCGCCCTTGAGCTTCCGGAGATCAGGGAACTCGACATCAACCCGGTCTTCGCCTACGAGGATTCAGCCGTTGCAGTCGACGCGAGGATGCTTCTCTGATGGCTTTTGTCCCTTTCCTTAATTTCCCTTTTCAGCGGTCGTTTCTCTGATGTTTGATCTGCCACAACCGCAAATTGGCCCGTAGGTAGCATATTCCTTATAGAGTGTAAATACCTTTATAGAGCTTATAGGCCTTTGATGAACATCCCGCAGAAGCAGGTTACTCCTTTCAATCTCGTAGTATGGAACTTTTTGTAATATTTTGATTTACACTCTCGATAAGAGCAAGCCTTATAAGGTTTTGAATCGTACTCGTCCCCGATTGTTTCAAGTCATACACCGGAGGGGTTGGATTGCGATTCCTAATACGACTCCTGCCCGAGAACGAGCCCTTTAAGATCCCCTTCAGCCACCAGCACTACATCCAGGGACTCATATACCGCAGTATCAGCCGGATTGACCCTAACCTGAGCCTCCGCCTCCATTCTCCAAAGGTTCCAAAGCTCTTCACCTACTCTCTCTTCATGGCCGAAAGGCATGAGCTGTCCGAGGACGGGAGCACACTCCTCGGATACGGCAGGGGATACTTCTACTTCTCGACTGCTACTCCGGAGATAGTGGAGGCCTTCATAAGAGGGCTGCTGCAGCGGGCAGAGGTTGAGCTCTGGGGGGAGCGCTTTACGGTGGAGATAGTTAAGGCCCTCTACGAGCCGGAGAAACTGGATGGGAGGAAGTTCGTGACACTCTCGCCGGTGGCGGTAACCACCCGGAGGTTCCAGCTCGGGAAGGTCAGGAGCTACGATCTCTCTCCCGCGGAGCCGGAGTTTTACAGGCTCCTCCTAGAGAATCTCCGTGAGAAGTACATGGCCATATACGGAGAAGCACCCCCTGAGGAGTTTGAGATGAAGGTTCTCAACGCGAAGCCCAAGCGCTTCGAGGTTAAACCTGGTATATTCCAGATTGCCTGGCATCTGATCTTCTGCGCGAGGGGCGATGAGGGCCTCTTAAGGGCCGGCTACCTCGCTGGCTTCGGGGAGAAGAACTCGATTGGTTTCGGGATGGTGAAGGTTGATGGGCGGAATGCGAAGGTGAAAAGACGCTGGAGGGGAGGTGAAAAAGATCGGAGAGGAAAAGACGCTTGATGAGTTTTTGGCGATAAATCAAATCTCTCCTAAATCAAAGGGCAAACCTACCATACCCTACCATACACAACAGGTAGAAACATTAAGCCAGAAATCTAGTTTCGCTCTAATCAAGGGCACAATAGCTAGAACCGATCGAGTAAGTGGATTGC
>JALVUT010000373.1 GCA_027035445.1 Thermococcus sp. | reverse complement strand
GGGGTGACGACCGCACTACTAAACATATGGGACGTCATAAAGAAATACGAAAAAGACGAACAAGGACAATACCCAACCACAAAAATAGAAAACATAAGAGTCACAAAGAAAATCAAGGCAACCACCCAACATGAATAACCCTTCATTTTGTGGAATAATTACGCGTGGATTGGCTTGCTAGTAACTACTTCCAATGGTGCCCTCATGGACGCCACGCTCGGGAAGTCGCGGAGGGAAACCCTTATTTAAAAAGGGGATATATAAATATTCGGTATCAACAAAGAATGAATTGAAAGTGATTCACGTTGAACCACCACTAAACACTACACACCGGTATCAACAAAGAATGAATTGAAAGATGCGTAGAACGAAGCACCTCTTCCACATGATAGACATTGTATCAACAAAGAATGAATTGAAAGCACCCGAATCACCAAGCATTCTACACGGATCTGTATTTGTATCAACAAAGAATGAATTGAAAGAGCTCGGATATCTTCTTATCCATTTCGGAAGTATCTTCAGTATCAACAAAGAATGAATTGAAAGGATTCTGGAGGAAAGCCTGGTAAGTGATTTTGTTACTCGTATCAACAAAGAATGAATTGAAAGTCTCTCTAGTACCTGAATCCTGCGTATGGGTTCGGGTGTATCAACAAAGAATGAATTGAAAGATACCTATGACACCTCTAAACCGGTAAAGCCTCTTCTCAGGTATCAACAAAGAATGAATTGAAAGCTTAAGCTGATGTTAGCCACCGTGCTGTTGAAGTACGTGGTATCAACAAAGAATGAATTGAAAGTTTGGCGGGCTCCACCTCCTCACCCTTCTCGCCTCCGTACGTATCAATGAAGAATGAATTGAAAGAGCCGGCTGCCGGCACTAAGCTCTACCGATATGTACCTGTATCAAACAAGAATGAATTGAGAAGGTGGATCTGGGTCTGTTTGTTGTTATGATGTGTTTCTTTTTCTTGGGTGGTGCGGGGGGCTTAGTTTCTGTTTGTTGGGTTTTGTTGTTGGGGTTGGGTTAGTTTCTCGTGCTTGGTTTAGGGAATTCTTAATTAGTGTTGGGTTCGTGATTACTTTACGATGTGGGGGTGGTTGTGTGGGTGTTGGTGTTGCGGTTCTAGCGGTGGCTGCGGCGCTTTTTGTTGCTTGGAATAATGGTTCTAACAACGCCGCTAACTCTGTCGGTACCGCTGTGGGTGCTCGGGTTCTTACTGCGAGGAGGGCCTTGATTATGGCGGCGGTGGCGAGCTTCGCTGGTTCGGCTGCCTTAGGTATTTACGTGACTAACACGATTATGAGGGGCATAGTTAACACGATGGCGATTTCCGGGCCCG
>JALVUT010000372.1 GCA_027035445.1 Thermococcus sp. | reverse complement strand
CCTGAATTGAGGAGAGAACCGGCGAAGTTTCGGCGTAGCTCCTTGTGGTTGCTATCACAGCATCTGCTCTCCCGAGGAGAGGTAAAACGGTCTTTTCGGCGTACTTCTCCACGATCCTGCCGATTGAGCCTGGAATTGTTCTGCCGTCAACCCTCTCTGGAATCACGACATCGTTGTGGTACGTTATGACGTGGCTGGCTTTACACTCTCTCGCAGCTTTTTCAGCTTTTAAAGCGAAGAACGGGGAAGGAACGTGAGAGTGAAATATTTCAGCTTTAATTTTAGGAAAAGACAGGGGAATGGGAGAGTAAGGTATCTGAATGCTTCTCACCTGATAGTCCGCTCTGAAAGGTCTGGAAGAGATTACGGCTACTGGATACCTTCTGGACAGCCTTTCGGCGAGGTTTGCGACGTGAACTTCAACTCCACCTATGTGCGGCAGGTAGTAGGGTGTTACCAGAGCGAGCATCAGAGACGGGATGGGTCAAGCTAAAAATAAAGTGTGGTTGTCAGCACTTCAATGAAAGACGAGCGCATGCTTGAGAGAGTGAACAGAGCAAAGGAGCTTAACAGCAGATACGGCAAAATGCTGAAAAAAGAGTTTAAAGGAGAGCTGAAAAAGTTGGAGAGAGCAGTGGAGAGAACTTGGAGCTTCATGAGAGAGATAGGTCTGCCGGAGATGTGCCGGGAGTGCGCTGAAATGGGAGAATGCTGCTGCCGTCCCTGGGTGGCCGGGCTTTTTGATGAATACGACTTGCTGCTAAACTGCCTGCTCGACGTGGAGCTGCCAGAAAAAAGAGAGGTTGAAGGGCTTTGTTTTTTCGTCGGCAGAAACGGGTGCAGGCTAAAGGTGAGACAGGTCATATGCGTTGACTTCCTGTGCCCGGATGTCGAGAAAAAGCTCGGGGAAAAAGCTTTGAGGCTGAGAGAAATCGAGGGTGAGGAGCTTGAGCTTGCGTTCGTGCTGAAGGAGAGGGTAAAAAAGCGTATCGAATCGCTTCAGGTCAACTCACCTCGCGCCTTTCATGTTAACGATGAAGAAGAAAGACTTTAAGGGCTGCACGATAAAGGAGTTCAGCAGAGTGGCAGTCATCAGATATACGAGCACACCTTCCAGAATTTTGAGCATGGTTGGATTGCCCATGTAAAACGGAAAAGAGACAAGTCTGGCTATGCTGAAGGAAACAGACCCCAGAACGCTGGCAACGATGAATATCAGAATGGTGTTCAGCAGTGTGTTTTTCGTAACTCTGGCTGAGACGGCTATGCTCTCAACAGCCCCACAGCCATCTGCAACGGCGTAATCGACGTATATCAGGAAAAACAGTGCAAGTACTATTGCCAGAACT
>JALVUT010000371.1 GCA_027035445.1 Thermococcus sp. | reverse complement strand
GACAGTCCCGAGAGTGCGGAGAGAGAGATAAGCCTCTACTTCAAGCCTGAGGAGCTCTTTGAGTACTGTAAAGCAGCTGACTGGTTCTATCACACCCACGCAAAGGCAAAGAAGGAGTACGTGGACGGTATGGGGTGTCTTGAGCGCTGAGTCTTCTTTCATTCCTTCATTTTCTCTCCGGATGTTGCATACCCCTCGATCTTAGTGATTTTCTCCATAACATGCCGAACCCTTTAAAAGCCCCCGCCGGAGTTAGGGTCAGAGGTGAGGGAAATGACGAAGAAGGTTAGGCAGCCGATCATCGCGGTTCTCGGTCATGTTGACCACGGGAAGTGCCTCCTCCCGGGGGAGGGAGTGGTACTTCCAGACTCGGGAATGGTAACCCTGAAGGACTTATTTGAGAGGGGCAAGGAAACGGTTGAGAAAGACCATGAGCGGGAGATAAGACTTCTCGGAGAGGCCGTAATTGGTGCAGTGGGCGATGGAAAGCTCTCCCTTCTTAAGAGTCCCTACGTGTGGAAGGTGAAGCACAGGGGCAAAATCATGAGGGTTAATCTCAAGAACTGGCACAGCGTTGGCATAACCCCGGAACACCCATTCCTGACCACAAGGGGATGGGTGAGGGCAGATCAGCTTAAACCGGGAGACTACATTGCAGTTCCAAGATTCATCCACGGAAACGAGGATAAAGGAGTATTTAGCTCGTACATCATTTCAAAGATTTCGGACGAATGGCTCATAGCGAGGCTCGATGAGGATGGCCTAAAGAAAGCGGAGATGACATTTAGAGGAGACAAGGCTTACAAGGTGAAAAGGAATGTCTTCCGCGCGGAGGACATCGAAAATATCGGCTGGAAGCACGTTGAGAGAATAGCCTTCACACCGAGAATCCACCGCTCCGGCAAGCCCATCCATTACATAAAGCTCCCCAGAACGGATAAGGAGTGGAAGGCCCTTTTCTACTTCGCCGGAGTGATGTTCGGGGACGGAAGCCAGGAAAAGATAGCAAACAACGACGTTGAGGTCTTCAAGAGGCTAAAGAGAGTTGAGAACCTCGGGGTTGAGCTGAGGCGCGTTAGGAGGAAGACCTCATGGGAGACTGAGATAAGAAATGGCAAGAACGCTCTTCTCCGTCTCTTCAAGCATATCTTTGAGTTCCCGGAGGAGAAGAAGGCGCACAGGATGAGAGTGCCCAACATCCTCTTTATTGCCCCCAGGGAGTATGTGGCCGAGTTCCTCAGGGGATACTTTGACGCCGATGGTTACGTGAGCCTTAAAGACACCAGAATCGAGGTGACGAGCGCGTCGAGGGAGTTCCTTGAGGATCTATCGCTGGTTCTCCTCCGCTA
>JALVUT010000370.1 GCA_027035445.1 Thermococcus sp. | reverse complement strand
CTTTCGTAGGTTACCCCGTTGTTTATGGATACCGTACCCACGGCGGTTATGCCAATCCACATACTGCTATTTATGTTTGTCACTAAGTAAAGGGCCATGATCTCGAATACCCTCCATGCGGTTGGAGAATCGCTTCTCACAGTTATTAGTGGTATGAATGCACTCCCTCCATGCCTGTAGAGATTCTCAACCTTCCATGTTGTGCAGTAGGTTAGCCCTACGCTTTCTTCCCCATATATGTTCACGCAGTTGGTGAGTATCCCGCTTGATGCTGACCCAGCGCCTGCCTTGCTTGACTGTTTAATCGTGGTAATCTTGGTAATTTTCTCTAGCCTTACGTTCTTAACGGGTTTCATCGCTTGTAGGTTAAGTGTTATCTTGACGTCGGGTATGAGTCCTTGGAGAACCTTGTCAACGTTTATCGGTATTACCTTGATTGCCGTGTAGAGCCTTCCCTTATCGTCTACTGCGTCGATGAAGAATATGAATCCATCCCTATACCCCTTGAAGAGTCCTCTGGAGCGCCATTCGCTCATAACGTCCTTGAGCTTACCGAATTCTGATGGATTCAGCCTTAGAACCCCAGTACCTCCAGACCCACCTATGTACGTGAGTCTAGCACCGGGTTCAATTCCGTAAATGTTCACGACAGCCTTAAGTGGTCTGCCCGAGGAATCCGTTACTTCTATGAAGGGCAGGGTGGGCCCGATGCTCATTAGTGGTGGGCTGATGAAGTCAACGCGGACTCCGTAGGAGGGGGAGTATGAGTAAGTTACCAGGGGAAGGGTCGTGAACGCTACAGCCATGGAGAGGGAGGTTGCTAGGATTAAGGCAATGAGGGCGTAAGTAATCAGCCTTCTCAGGCTGGGCACCTAGTCTCAATTTGGAGATATGTTAATAAATATGTGTTTGCCTGGTACTAATAAGAGAACGCCTTATTCTCGATTAAGGTCTTAATGCGTAACTGTAAATGCGGTACCGCCTCCAGTACCCTGCAGTCAGACCTACGGCAGATTATGGGGACTCACGTAAATTACAACATTTTGGAGCGCATCCCGCCTACGCGTTCTAGGGCAGTGAAGTGGTTGTACTTACTTCTTACGAGTTGCTACACGTATTACTATAATACCAACTATAGCTGTTACCGTCATGGCGAGTCCGGAGAGGAAGTATGGGAAGTACTGTGGGGGTATTGGGAAGTTCCATGACTCCTTACTACTCATGCTGGGGTTTACGGTGGTTGATCCCTGTGTACGTGTGTTTGATGGTAGGTACTCGCCGTTATCCGCGTACACTATGGCGGTGTTCCACGGGCCTAGCGCGATTACGTAGGCGGGTCGGGCAGTGCA
>JALVUT010000369.1 GCA_027035445.1 Thermococcus sp. | reverse complement strand
CGATCATGCCGATAACGTGGCCCGACAGGTTCTACCACTCCAGTGAGGATACCGTCGATAAGGTCAGCAAGGACAGTATAGAAGTGATAGGACGCGCCATTACGGCCACAGCGCTTGCACTCGCTGGGGCGGAAGCGGACGAACTTAGCAGCTTTGCCAGGGGCTACGTGATGAAGTACCTCGGGGAGCTGGGTATGGAGGGGAGCACTGAAGTGGCGGAGAAGCTCGTCATGTGGGGCCTCGCTAGGGACTCGAAATTCCTCGGCATCAAGAGCGGACACGAATTCGAGCGGCGGCCATGGCTTAGCTGGACCGTAAGGGGCATTATAAATGAAGATGTCATCGAGAGGACAAAGCCTGCCCTCGTTAAGAAGTTTAAGGAACTGACCAAGGATAGGAAGGTGTTAGTACATCTCCACGAGCTTTTGATGCTCGGTGAACTCCTGCCGAAAGAGGAGGCGTTCAAAGCGCTTGAAGAAGAATACGGGGAGGTTAATGAAAAGGGGATAGAGGGGCTTATTGACCTTCTATCGGAGGCGGGGATAATCAGCTTTGTCCGTTCTGATTAGTGGACCCCTTCAGCTCCCTTTCAATTTCGCTGATTTTCTTTATGATGTTTTTCTTGAGGCTCTCAAGAACCTCTCCCGGGGAAACGGCAGTGTAGACATATCCAAGCCAGCCATGCTGAACAAGCGTCCTTTTCAGGATCCCCTTTTTATACAGGCTTAACACATGTTCGCGGACGCTCCTTTCGCTTATACCCAGCTCTCTCTGTATCTCCGTTATCCTCATGGCTTTACTCCTGTTAAGCAAGAGCCTGTATATTTTAAGCTCTGTCTTCTTCACCCCCAGTGAACGCAGAAGTGCCTCGATTTTTTCGTACACCTCGGTCATGCCCCTCACCTGACGATCCTCACTCACACCCATGAAATTTGATTTGCAGATGTGTTAATAAACTTTTGCATCACCACCTCCAGTAGGCCCGCGTGAACAGGACGAGGGCGGTTATTATCTCCAGACGCCCAAGCCACATAAGGAAGAACATCAGGATCCTCGTGCCTGGTGGGAATATCAGGTAGTTCGCCATGGGGCCAACCACGCCTATGCCCGGTCCGATGTTGCCGAGGGTCGCTGCAACGGCGCTCATGGCGTCGGCGAGCGGGAGGGGCTTTCCGGTGGTGGTACCATTGAGAACCACCAGCAGAGAGGAAACCAGGAAGATTAGGAAGTACAGCACTATGAAGGCTAAGACGCCTCTTACCGATCTCTCGTCTACGGTCTTTCCTCCCAGCTTTACCGGCTTAACTGCGCTCGTATGGAAGGATGAAAACAGTTCTCTCCAGAGGGCTTTGAGGGCTG
>JALVUT010000368.1 GCA_027035445.1 Thermococcus sp. | reverse complement strand
GCCCCTCATCGAGGTTGTAGACCTTCAAGCCTTGGAGTTTGAACTTCTGCGGAAGCTCTTCAACCTTTATCCAGTAGCCGTGCTCCGTCAGAACTTTTGAGTCTGGAGCAAGGCAGTTGATGTCATAGCCCACGCCTCCGGGGCTTATTATACCTTCTCTGGCGTCAAAGGCTGCAACTCCTCCAATGGGGAAGCCGTAGCCCTGATGGCCGTCAGGCATGACGATTGAATACTTGTAAATGCCGGGGAGCATGGCAACGTTTGCAGCTTGCTCGAGGGTTTTATCGCCGCGCATCTTCTCGATAAGGGCATCATCCGCATAGATCCTGCCGGGAACACGCATTCTCTCGTCGAACTTCGGGATCTCCCATCGGATTTTATCCAGCCTTCTCAGCGGCACCATTCTCATCACCATGGGATTTTACCCACTAAAGATTTTAAACCCAACGCCTCAAACCTGGAGGATGAGAGTTGGGGAAAACTTACTGAGGAACATTGAACACGTCATAGCAGGCAACTCTGCCAGAAGCATCATAATGGTGGTCTTCACCATTTACATAATTCACATTATCAGCGTTCAGGACTTTGGTGTCTACTCAACCATCCTGGCATTCTCTGCGATAACTACCGCTTTTGTGAACTTTGGCCTTGACACATATCTGACGAGGGAGATCAGCAGGAAGCGGGACATATTTATCCCGATGATGGGAGCCGTAACTAGGGTTAGGTTCCTCCTTTTTGCTATTTCTGAGGTTCTCCTATATTCCATCCTCCGTGTTCTCGGTTATTCCACCGAAATAACGATCCTTGCCCTGTTCTTTGCCTTCGATCCGCTTCTCTGCTTTCTCCTTGACTCGTTCTATTCAATATTCTACGTGGAGGGCAAAACCCGACCAGTTGCCCTTGCGGAGTTCGGAAAGAGAGCGCTCCTTCTCTTTCTTGTTTTGTTCACGGCACACAGGGGGCTCTACTGGATAATCGCATCCTATGTAGTGGCAGACTCCATAACCCTCATCCTTCTATACCTCAAGTACAGAAGTGTCGTTGGAGGCTTTCCCCGGGAAGGCTCGATGTCCACTGTCAGAATTCTAAAGAGAAGCTTTCCATTCTCTCTCCAGGCACTCACAGGCATTTTCTTCTGGAACGTAGACACGATGATGGTTTCAAAGTTCCTCGGTTCAGTCCCCACCGGTTTCTACAATGTGGGGGCCACAATATTCAAGGCAATCTATTTCATCCCCCAGGCATTTAATTCGGTTCTTTTCCCCAGAATAAGTGAGGCACACAGTGAGGGGCAGCTTGCCGGATTAAAGGGGCCAATTCTAGAATCGATGAAGAGCCTCCTCCTAATAGCGGTGG
>JALVUT010000367.1 GCA_027035445.1 Thermococcus sp. | reverse complement strand
ACCATGTACCTGACCATTTTAACCACCGTCCGGCAATGGTTCTGCCCCCTTATAAGGACTGCGGGTTTTAAACATTACGGTGGGTTATTAAGTGGGGGAGAAAATATGCAGGGTTTGATATAAAATCACTTTCCCAGTGAGCGCTCCTTCGCCCTAACAACTAGGGCCGTTTCGGGCAGCTCCACCTCGCCGCGCGTTATTATCACCGCCCCCTCATAGGTCGTCAGAGTCACCTTCACTTTCTTGAAGCCGCCGGTTTCTCCAACTATCACGAGTGGCATCTCCTCCAGCTCAAGGAACGCCTTGAAGGCCTCAGGCTCGACGAAGACGAGAACCCCACCGGCTATAACACGGTTGGCATCGACGGCCATTCCGCAGCCCATGGGCCCCATCATAAAGGTTTAAGACGTTGGGGCTGATTTGGTTTTCGGTGTGAAAGATGAAATCCCGCGTCATCGAGCGCTTCAAGTTCGAAGCGGCACATGCCGTCACCATAAACGGCAAGCCAGAGGAAATACACGGACACACCTTCAGGCTTGAGGTAGCGGTTGAGGGCCCGCTGAGGGATGGCTACGTCATCGACTTCCTCCAGCTGAGGGCGATCGTTGAGGATGTCATCAAAAAACTCGACCACAGGAACCTGAACAGGCTCTTTGACAACCCGACGACCGAGAACATCGCCCTCTGGATTGCTGGTGAGGTGGAGAAGAGGCTTCCCGAGGGAGTTAGGCTTCACCGCCTGAGGCTCTGGGAGGGAGACGATAACGGGGTGGAGTTCGAGTTTTAGCCGAAAGTCTTAAAAAGATTCCAATTAGAATCATTCTCATGAGAATCATTCCACGAAGAATTGAACTTGGACACTTGAAGGTCCCGGGGTGGAAGATGGTCTACGGCAGGCGAAAGACCGGGAAGACGTTTTTAGTTAAGAACTTCCTGCATTACAATAGCTACTTCTTCGTAAACAGGAACGGGACGATCCTCGACGTAACTTCTGGAAGAGTGCTCTCCTACGATGAGTTCAGAAAAGAGTTCATTGAGCGGCTTGGGGAGGTTATCGTTGTGGACGAGTTCCATAGACTACCTCAAGAGTTCCTTGACCTCCTGCACGCTTACTCGCCGGAGGGCGAGCTGATACTGATAACATCAACCCTCTGGCTGGCTATGAGACTTTTGGGGGAGAGGGAAAGCCCCCTCCTCGGCATCGTGACTCCCGCGAGAATTGGCCTTATAGACGAGGGGGAAATCCTCCTTGAGCTTTCAAAGGAAGTTGAGGGAAGAGAACTGGTGGAAGCCTCCACCTACCTCCGCGAACCTATCCTGGTCCCGCTCTACCGGCCCCCACTGAGGGAGTTCCTGGCGAAGTA
>JALVUT010000366.1 GCA_027035445.1 Thermococcus sp. | reverse complement strand
TCCATTATACATTGACCACCAGATCCTACCTTTCAATCCCATTTTGGTCTGATTTTATCTAATAAATTCATCTATAATCCAATTTACAATTTTATTTCTTTCAATCCCATTTTGGTCTGATTTTATCTGGTGCCATCTTCTCTACAAATGGTAGTACATCATTCTTTCAATCCCATTTTGGTCTGATTTTATCCCTGACCAGTCAGACCAGCCACCCGACGTAACCGAACCTTTCAATCCCATTTTGGTCTGATTTTATCAAATCCCTGTCGCTCGGCTGCTCTTCGAGCTGCTTGCTTTCAATCCCATTTTGGTCTGATTTTATCCTTGAACAACTTGAAAACGATAAACTAATCAAAGAACTCTTTCAATCCCATTTTGGTCTGATTTTATCGTTCTCGCAACGATTGTGGTAATTTCATGGTTTGCGTGGCTTTCAATCCCATTTTGGTCTGATTTTATCTTCACCATTATCGCACTGCCTCTCGGAGCAATAAGCATCTTTCAATCCCATTTTGGTCTGATTTTATCTGGGGTGCGAGGAAGTTCGTTCTTTCCCCGGGAAAGCCTTTCAATCCCATTTTGGTCTGATTTTATCGTGCATACCGTCAGCGATAAACCCGGCCCCGTGGATTACTTTCAATCCCATTTTGGTCTGATTTTATCGCTTTTTACAATCGTAAACGCAAACTTTAGACTTTACTTTCAATCCCATTTTGGTCTGATTTTATCTGTGCCAGAGCCGATACGATCTGGCAATAATATACTCTTTCAATCCCATTTTGGTCTGATTTTATCGATAATCGACTTGTCTGCGAGCACGTGGTACGGGTCGTCTTTCAATCCCATTTTGGTCTGATTTTATCGGAAAGCCATTTTCGGTGAGGAGGAGAAAAGCTACTTTCAATCCCATTTTGGTCTGATTTTATCGAGAGGTCTGATGTTGCAGCGTCCATACCCATGTACGCCTTTCAATCCCATTTTGGTCTGATTTTATCTCTGGTACTTTACTGTTAGTCTGAATAACATCAAGCACTTTCAATCCCATTTTGGTCTGATTTTATCCTGTTTACAGTAACAGTATCACTTGCGGACGCAGCAATCAAAGCTTTCAATCCCATTTTGGTCTGATTTTATCATGTTGTTGAGGTATCTGTTGATTTGGGTATCAGCGAACTTTCAATCCCATTTTGGTCTGATTTTATCCTTCGAGAATTCTGTAAAACTCACTTCCTCCACCAGACTTTCAATCCCATTTTGGTCTGATTTTATCAACTGGTAATTTTCCTCTGTTTCGCTATATAACGTTTTCTTATCGCTCCTTTGTGGGGCTTTCGTCGTCGACCTCCATTTGTGCAGTCAGTATA
>JALVUT010000365.1 GCA_027035445.1 Thermococcus sp. | reverse complement strand
GCTTGATGAAGAAGTTGGCGTCACTTTTGACATCCAAAGCTCTCTCAAGCCTCTCCTTCTCGCGCCAGATCAATGGCATCGTCTTCCTTAAGTGCTCGAATCCATCCTCAAGCAAAAACTCAAGGAAGGCAACACCAGTTGAGCCTATGCCCCACGGCATTCTGACGCTTTTGAAAGCCTCCGGAAAGCCGAGAACGTAGCCAACCCTAATCCCGGGCAGGCCGTAGCTCTTGGTGAAGGTTTTGAGCTTTACAACGTTCTCCCCCTCGAGACTTTCAGGATTTTTAACGAAGTCTATGAACGCCTCGTCCAAAACGAGGAGAGCTTTCTCGTCTTCGACAGCATCAAGGAGGGATTTAATCTCCTTAACACGGTAGAATCTCCCGTCGGGGTTGTTCGGGTTGCAGAAGAATACCACTGAATCTTTCTCAACAAGTTCGGCCAGCTTTTCAGGTTCGTTGGGGCCTTTGGCAATGGTCCCTCCAAAAATCCTCGTTACTCTTTCGTACTCGCCGTAGGTGTGCTCCGGGATAATCACCTTTCTCCCGCGGAGCGCGAGAATCCCAATTAAATAGAGCGCCTCGGTGATTCCAGCCGTTACCGTAACTTCCTCGCCGATTAACTCTGAAAGGCTCTCCTCGAGCTTTTCATAGTAAGGGTAGCGGTTGCTTATCTCCTTTGCCCTCTCGAACATCTCGTCGAGCCACTCGGGAGGATAGGGATTTAGTGAGGCCGAAAAGTCAATCAGGCCCTCTTCCCGAACACCGCCGTGGTAGGTTGAAAACCTCACTGGCTCAAACATGGGCAGACCCCCGTCGCAAGGAGTAGCGAGACAATTATCAGCCATTCGGCAACGATAAGCCAGTAAACCCTTAGGGCGCGCTTTATGTCTTGGTTTTCAGGTGTTCTGCCCGGGAAACGGTAAACGCCGGGCTTCTCAAGCCGGACGCCAAGGACAGCTGACATCGCGGCAATAGGTTTGTCAGAGTTTATCTTGAACCTCGCCAAACGGTAGTAGCGGAAAACTTTTCTTCCACCAAGGGGAAGGTAGAGGAGAACCGTTAAGCGGGCTGGTATGAAGTTAAGGAGGTCGTCGAATCTCGCGGAGAACTTGCCGAAGTATTCGTAGCGCTCGTTTCTATAACCAAGCATCGCGTCGAGAGTGTTGACGGCGCGGTAGATTAATGCCCCCGGCAGGCCAAAGAGGAGGAAGTAAAAGAGCGGGGCAATCACGGAGTCGTTGAGGTTCTCGGCGAGGCTCTCTATCGATGCAGAGTTCAGGTGAGGTTCATCGAGTTCTCTCACGTCCCTGCTGACTATCATCGAGACCGCTTTCCTCTTCTCCTCGATGTCGTCTGTTATCGTTCTCG
>JALVUT010000364.1 GCA_027035445.1 Thermococcus sp. | reverse complement strand
GTAATGATGGGCTCTTTACCAGTTTTTGTCAGAAATATCCATCTCAATCCAGTTGAACTGACCTTTTTCAGGCTGTCCGCTGGCTTTCTGTTCTTATTCCTGTTCATGCTGTTACTCGGAAGGAGGCCAGAAGTAAAAGACTGGAAGCTCATAACTGTGATAACTTTTGTTAACACGGCAACCATAGTTCTGTACATAGCTTCCATTCAGCTTACGAAGATTGCCACAGCAGCACTCCTTTTGTACATGGCACCGGTTTACGCTGTACCACTCTCGAGGCTTGTGGGAGAGAGGGTTGATGCCAGAAGTTACATGTCCCTCGCTTTGGGTTTTGCGGGTTTGTGGTTCGTTCTGTCTCCGGACAGGTTTTCGAAGGGTTACCTCTTCGGACTGTTTTCCGGAATGTGCTATGCGGTGTACTTCCTGCTGATGAAAAAAGCGAGGCTTGAAATGGACGCACTTGACGTAACCTTTGCATACCTCGCCATGTCCTCTCTCCTGCTGTTTCCGTCAGTCACTCTTGGACTGCCACCCTCAAACAGCTGGGTATGGATTGCCGGTCTCGGATTTATTCCCACGGCTTTGGCTTTTACGATATTCAACCACGGCATAAAGGGGTGTGGGGCTGGAAAATCCTCTATTTCAGCTCTAATTGAGCCTGTTTCTGCTGGCGTTTTTGGATACGTATTTTTCGGGGAAGTTCTGAAACCCCTGCAGGCGGCTGGAGGAGCACTCATACTGCTGGCTGTAGCACTCCTTCTGCTCTGATTTTATACATGCTTTGAATTAAATAATTGAATATATTTATATTATTTGTAAAATACTATTTTAAGTAATAAAACAACAAAGTTTTAATAAACTTACGGAGACTACCTGTTATCATGAAAGGGAATGGGATCGGAGTTTGCAAAACCCTGCTCGCCTTTACTGCAGTTGCGGTGCTCGCGGTTACAGCAATCAACTCAGCCCTCGCTCTAAGCGCGAGCAACATAGACCTGATTTACTACAACTCCACAACTCACAAACCAGTATACGAGGTGCAGTTTCTCACAATCCCCTTCGCCTACGATACGGGCAGCAATCCAAAGCTGATAGTTTACGGGGCTGGCACATCTTTTAAAATTCAGGTTATGAACCACGAAAGCAATGCGGGTGGAGTAATAGTAAAACTCGTGAACATTTACGACGGAACAGAGAGAGTTCTCGGATACCTCAATTCATCTGTCCCAACAAAGAAGTTCACGATATCCAACCTCTATCCCGGATACTGGAAGATAGTCATTGTCGGCACAGGTAACCTGCCGACGTGGGACATATCAAATGCTTCAGCTCCAACAAACGGAGGGCCTCACGAGATCAGGATAGAGGGTA
>JALVUT010000363.1 GCA_027035445.1 Thermococcus sp. | reverse complement strand
ATGGCAGCATATTTGTCGAGATTAAACGGTCTTTCAATCCCATTTTGGTCTGATTTTATCGACAGGTAAGAGAAACAATTCGAGAAAAATATCCCTTTCAATCCCATTTTGGTCTGATTTTATCAATTGGAAGATTCAAGCTAAAAGACTTGAAGGAAAAGCTTTCAATCCCATTTTGGTCTGATTTTATCCTTTGTGGGTAACCAAGTTAATATAATCTTCGAAATTTGCTTTCAATCCCATTTTGGTCTGATTTTATCAAAAGAACAGTGAGACTGAACTCGGATTGCTTTTGAATGACTTTCAATCCCATTTTGGTCTGATTTTATCCCGTCGTCAGGCTCGAATACGGAAGCGATGTCGAGAACTTTCAATCCCATTTTGGTCTGATTTTATCCTGTAGCTCTAGTAGTATTGGTAAATCCGAGCATCTGTCTTTCAATCCCATTTTGGTCTGATTTTATCAATAGTAAATAGCGTATCTCCAAAGTCTCTCATACCATCTTTCAATCCCATTTTGGTCTGATTTTATCTCGCATTCGCCATTTCTGCACTTATCCGGGAAACAGCGCTTTCAATCCCATTTTGGTCTGATTTTATCAATGGGAGTTTTGAGAGGAGATTGTTGAGAGTAGAGGTCTTTCAATCCCATTTTGGTCTGATTTTATCCAGGGTGATAGAATGTCAGAGATACGGGAAATAATAGACTTTCAATCCCATTTTGGTCTGATTTTATCCTACAACATCAAGGGATTCGACTTACCGTTCATAACCACGCTTTCAATCCCATTTTGGTCTGATTTTATCCTAATTTTAATATTATGAAGAGAAAGACAGTGCTTCTCTTTCAATCCCATTTTGGTCTGATTTTATCTTATATCCTTTTTTCGTGGTATTTATTGTATGAAGCATCTTTCAATCCCATTTTGGTCTGATTTTATCACGATCCTGTATTAAGAGACTTCTGGACCTACGCAAAGCTTTCAATCCCATTTTGGTCTGATTTTATCGGATGAAGTTGTTCAGGTTCCTTAGCAAGTTGAAGTACTTTCAATCCCATTTTGGTCTGATTTTATCTATCTGCTGTATCAAAGCCTCCAAGCCTATTACATACACTTTCAATCCCATTTTGGTCTGATTTTATCCGAGTGTTACCAGAGCGGTGGGGGCTGGAGTAACACCTTTCAATCCCATTTTGGTCTGATTTTATCGAATAGTAAAGCAAGGACGTTTTTGAGAACATGAAATCTTTCAATCCCATTTTGGTCTGATTTTATCAACTGGTAATTTTCCTCTGTTTCGCTATATAACGTTTTCTTATCGCTCCTTTGTGGGGCTTTCGTCGTCGACCTCCATTTGTGCAGTCAGTATATA
>JALVUT010000362.1 GCA_027035445.1 Thermococcus sp. | reverse complement strand
GCAACCTGCCGCTGAGGATGTACGAGCTTACGCGCTACTCTTTCAGGCGTGAGAAAAGCGGTGAGCTTTCCGGTTTGAGGCGGCTCAGAGCCTTCACGATGCCCGATATGCACACGGTCGCGAGGGACCTCAAGCAGGCGATGGATGAGTTTAAGAAGCAGTACAAGCTCAGTATGGAGGTTCTCAGGGGCGTCGGCCTTACGCCAGATGATTACGAGGTGGCGATAAGGTTCACCCGCGACTTCTGGGAGGCCAACAGGGACTTTATAGTTGACCTCGTAAATATAATCGACAAACCGGTCCTTATAGAGATGTGGGATCAGAGGTTCTTCTATTTCATCCTCAAGTTCGAGTTCAACTTCGTGGACAACCTTGACAAAGCCGCCGCACTGAGTACCGTTCAGATCGATGTCGAGAACGCTGAAAGGTTCGGCATAACCTACTACGACGAGGAGGGCCGGGAGATGTATCCGTTAATCCTTCACTGCTCACCGAGCGGTGCCATTGAACGCGTTATGTATGCAATACTCGAGAAGCAGGCCAAGCCCCAGGCAAGGGGAACAAAGCCATCCTTCCCACTCTGGCTCAGTCCGATGCAGGTTCGTGTCATCCCAATCAGTGAGGAGGTTCTTGACTACGCCCTCTACGTCGCAGGCAAACTTGAGGGTGCAAGGATCAGGGTTGACGTCGATGACACCCCGGACAGGCTCAACAAGAAGATAAGGAAGGCCGAAAAGGAGTGGATCCCCTACATTATCGTCGTCGGGAGAAACGAGAAGGAGCAGAACACTGTTACAATCAGGCGCAGAAGTGACGGTAAGCAGGTCGAGATGCAGCTCGAAGACCTCATCAGGGAGGTAAAGGGGCAGGTAGAGGGCTTTCCTTACAGACCAAGGCCGCTGCCGCTCCTTCTCAGCAGGAGGCCAAAGTTCAGGGGTTGAACTCTTTATTTCTAATTTTCAGTTTTCCAGTTCCCGAAGGCCGCTGGTATCGTTCAGCCGGAACCTGAAATAGCCTCCCTCAGGAATTCTAGGGCTTCCTTACTGAACTGACTTTTTGGAACTTCGTTCCCGAGGCTGTCGTACACCTTGCCATCCCTGAAGTTAACCTCAAAGACCTCATAGCGCTCCTCACTCTTTTTATGGTGCTTTATACCATGGTCCCTGAGGTGCCGTTCAAGACCGTCAATGTCCACGTACTTCCCACATTTTTCACATTTGTAGAATTGCCACAGTATGTAGTCCCTGCCCGCAAGCATGTTGTTCTTTATGTGGTTTATGAGCGCCCCCCCAAGGTACTCATAGAAGTCCTCCTGCACGAGCTTTCCATCCTCCTCAACAACCTTAAAACCGCTCCAAACAACATGATCGTTTATATC
>JALVUT010000361.1 GCA_027035445.1 Thermococcus sp. | reverse complement strand
CGGGCAAATACCTGAACGACGAAGAGGTTGTCTGGAACGTTGTCTCCAAGTCGGCCGAGGCCTATGATTTCCTGGCCTCCCTAGGTCTTAGGTTTGAGACCAGCGAAACCGAAGGCGGACACTCCTTTCACCGGGTTTTCACGATAAAGAACGAGACGGGGAAGCACATGACGAACGTCCTTAGCCTCCACGCGAGAGAGCTTGGCGTCAACTTTCTCAGAGGATTGGTCGAGGAACTGGCGGTCAAACACCACAGGGCCTACGGTGTCTTCTTGGACGGTGAGCTTATGCGCTTCGATGCGACAGTAATAGCAGCCGGCGGTTTCTCCGGTCTTTTTGAATACACAGCAGGTTCTCCACTAAACACGGGTGTTCTCATAGGGGACGCTGTAATGAAAGGGGCCCCCGCCAGAGATCTGGAGTTCGTCCAGTTCCACCCAACCGGTTACGTTGGGAAGAAAGGTGTTAAGCTCATCAGCGAGGCAGTCAGGGGCGCTGGGGCAAGACTCGTTACCGGGGAGGGTGAGCACTTCGTGAACGAACTGTCCACACGGGACATCGTCGCGAGGGCGATATACAGGAAGATGCAGGGTGGAAAAAAGGTCTACCTCGATGCCACCGGTATCGATGACTTCAAGAAGAGGTTCCCCCAGATATACGCTTTTCTGAGGAGGGACGGGATGGATCCCTCCAGGGACCTGATACCCGTCCAGCCGATAGCCCACTACACAATGGGCGGAATCTCCGTTGATCTCTGGTACAGAACGCAGGTTAAAAACCTCTATGCGGTGGGTGAGGCTGCTTCCAACGGCTTTCACGGGGCGAACAGACTGGCCAGCAACTCCCTCCTTGAGTGCATAGTTTCCGGTCTTGAGGTAGCCAGGACTATAGTGAGGGAGAGACCGAGGACGTGGAAAGTTGGAGAGGTTCCCTACCACGGCTACGAGGTTGGGGACGTTGGTTCTCTCCGTGGACTTCTATGGGAATACGCTGGCATTGTCAGAAACGCTGCAAAGCTCAGGGAGGGTCTCAGAAAAATTGGCGAAGTTGATGTGGATCCAAGGTTGAAGCTCCTGGCGAGGGGGATCCTGGAATGTGCCCTGACAAGGGAGGAGAGCAGGGGCGCACACTACCGCGAGGACTTCCCGGTTATGCGGAAAGCCTTCGAGAGGCCGAGCTTCTTCGACGGGAGATGCAGGCTCTAACCAAAAGTGTCCAAAAACCCTTTTAATTCTCTTTCCTTATTCCCTCCGAGGGATGAGAACATGGAGATGGAACAACTCGTTGAGGAAATTCTCAGGCTTAAGGAGGAGCGAAACGCTATAATCATGGCCCACAACTACCAGCTCCCCGAGGTTCAGGACATAGCGGACTTCTTGGGCGAC
>JALVUT010000360.1 GCA_027035445.1 Thermococcus sp. | reverse complement strand
CGACCAGCTCCTTTATCTCGGACCAGCCCACCTTTCGTTTCCTAAGCGCCTTTACCAGCTTGAGCTTTCGCAGGCGTTCTTGGACGGTGGGGTTGTCCGACCCCAGCTTCTCGAAGCTGCTCCGCCTTTCTTGCTCCCTTCCACAGCTCCTGACCAACCGTTGTAAGCTGCATCCGTGGGGACCTCCTTTCTGCTGGAGTGGTCCCCACATTTTATTTGGGGGGTCTCACATGTGTCTGTCCGGGTTCACTGAAAAGGGTTGAAAATGCAGTTAACAACCAACAGAGGTTGAACGCGCGGGGCACGCCCCGCGCGTCGTCGGCAAGGTCGGTTTACTTGGCCAGGCCGTTGCAGCGGGCGGCGTGCAGCGCGAGCGGGCCATGGAGCAGACCCGGCACCGCCACCGAGGCTGCGCCTGCGTGGTACACGCCCTTGGCGCCGCCGTGGCCTTCGAGCGCTTCGGCTGCGGTTTGCGCGGTGAGCGAATGTCCCGCGGCCACGGCGTGCATGGGCATTAGGATGGGTCAGCTGCGTTGTTTGAGGAGGCCGTAGAGGTGCGTATGGCACTGATACGTAGCCTCCACCGCGTCTTTTGGATTGGTCCCGGGCTAGCTTTTACTGGGACGACGGGGAGGTTTGGTATCGGGTGGGTGGAGCCCTCATCTCGAAGTATTCGCTCGAGCGGCGCATGAGGAGTGCTGGCTTGTGCGGCGGGTGTAGAAAAGACAAAAAGTACGAAATGCCAGGCATGAAACGCAAGTTCACGGTTCGAATCACCCGGGAAGGGGGACTGGTTCGTGGCGCAGTGCCTTGAGGTGGATATAGCCAGCCAAGGGCGCGCCGAAGAAGAAGCCCTTGACAACCTCAAAGAAGCGCTGAGTCTTTATTTGAAGCGCCTACGCCAACCCAAGAAGCCTCCCTGCGCGAGTTCGAGGTAGAAGCTGGCGCTGCTTAGGTCTCTCCTATACCGGGAGGTGCGGCGCAAGCTTGAAGCGGCGGGATTCGCTTTTTGCTCACAAAAAGGGCAGCCACGTCAAGCTCATTTGCAAAGACGGCGATGGCGTTCGAACGGTCATCGTGCCGGCCCATAAGGAAATTGCCGTGGGCACCTTGCGCAGCATTTTGCGTCAGGCCGGTATTGCGCCCGAAGATTTCAACGAGTTGTAAGCGAGCCCTAATCGAAAGGATTAAGTTGTACCGAAGCCCACTCTGGACACAGGTGTAATTTCCTAGCACATCGTTCGCCAGGTCCATTGGGGTTTGGTGGGATGTAGAAAACAGGGTGTGGGAGGTGGGTAAGCTGCTTTTGAAACGCGCCAAGCGATGCATTGCGGTGTTCCAGCAGGCCAAGAGCTACAGGCCCTTTGTCGGTTTCAAAACCCCCAC
>JALVUT010000359.1:725-1386 GCA_027035445.1 Thermococcus sp. | reverse complement strand
AACCTATGGAAAGTACGGAATACGGGCCCACAGCGTTCTGCTCGGGAGTTTCGACACCCCCGGCGCGAGGGAGAACCTGAGGGCACTGGCGGATGAGCAGGGAAAGCCCTTCGAGGAAGTCTGGGAAAAGGAGGTGCTCTCTAGAACACCACTCCACAGAACCGGAAAATGGGGCGAACTCGGCTCGCTTATAGCGTTTCTCCTCAGCGATGAAGCGGAATACATGCTCGGCTCGACGGTGGTCATAGACGGCGCGATGACAAGAAGCGTGTCTCTGTGAGATGGAAACAATCAATAGGGAAACTCGACGCCCATTTCCTTCGCTATCTCCCGGAGGTGCTCTATTCTAGCTTCGGTTGGAGGGTGAGTTGCGAAGAGCTTTGAAACCCTGTCGCCCTCGAAGTGGTTTACTATGAAGAGGTGCGCCAGCCCGGGATTTCCCAGGGGTTTTTGTCTGGATTTCTTCGCCTTCTGCTCCTCCTGGAGCTTCTTGATGGCCTCATCGAGCTTTAACAGAGCACTCGCGAGAGCCTGCGGCTTGCCGCTGAGTCTAGCACCTCCTTCGTCAGCCGCAAATTCCCTTCTCCGGCTTATGGCCGAGCGGATTATTACAGCCGCTATTGGTGCAGTGATGGCTATGAGGAGTGCGTAGAACAGGCGA
>JALVUT010000359.1:0-715 GCA_027035445.1 Thermococcus sp. | reverse complement strand
CCGCCAGGTACTTGGCGAAGTAGGAGATGTATATAACGGCCCCTGCCAAAGCACCTGCGATGGTTCCAACGAGTATGTCATGGTTCTTGATGTGCGTCAGTTCGTGACCGAGAACACCCTCAAGCTCGTCCTCGTTGAGGAGCTCCAGGATTCCGGTGGTTACCGTGACGAGGGCGTGCTTGGGGTTTCTGCCGGTGGCGAAAGCGTTGGGTGTTGGATCGTCTATTATCGCGACCTTCGGCATGGGAAGGCCGGCCCGCTTGGAGAGCCTCTCCACTATCGCATAGAGCTGCGGGGCCTCTTCCCTGCCAACGACTCTAGCCTTCATCATCTTGATGACGAGCTGGTCGCTGTACCAGAAGGTTACGAAGCTTAGTCCGACCGCGAACCAGAACATGTAAGTCATCCATCTTGCCCCTCCGAGGAGATAACCCACGGCCATCAGCAGGCCGGTCAGCAGGGCGATCATAAAAGTCGTTCTCACAAACAGCCAGATTTTCACCCAAATCACCTCTTTCCATTCCTCTACAACCCTGCCCTTACAAAGCTTTCGTTTGCTTCGAGGGTAGGAAAAACTGAGGAGGTGGCACGATTTCAGAAGTAAATCCCCATCTCCTCCGCTATCTTCCTTAGACGCTCTATTCTCGCTTCAGTCGGTGGATGGGTGGAGAATAGGTTCGCTATGCTGACCCCCCTGAAGGGGTTGATTATGAAC
>JALVUT010000358.1 GCA_027035445.1 Thermococcus sp. | reverse complement strand
CGATGATGAGGACGAAGGGCGAGGCTGGGACTGGCAACATAGTTGAGGCTGTAAGACACGTCCGCCTCCTCAAGGACAACATAGCCCTCCTCCAGAGGATGACCGACGAGCAGATCTACGGCGTCGCCGAGAAGTTCGCGGAGCCCTACCTCAGGCTGGCCTTCGAGGTCAGGGAGATAAGCGGCCTACCGAGGCAGGTCCTTGAGAACGAGCCGGTCTACGGCCATTACACCTACCGCGAGATTGTAGAGGGACTCCACAGGGTTCTGCTGGAAATTAAAAAGCTTGGAAGGTTGCCCGTGGTTAACTTTGCGGCCGGTGGTGTCGCCACACCGGCAGACGCGGCCTTGATGATGGCTATGGGGATGGACGGTGTCTTCGTTGGCTCTGGAATCTTCAAGAGCTCCAACCCGCCGAAGATGGCGAGAGCGATCGTTGAGGCCGTCAACCACTGGGACGAGCCTGACGTTCTGGCAGAGATAAGCAGGGGGATAGGTGAGCCAATGCACGGGCAGGATATAGGAGAGCTTCAGGTGAGGCTTGAGGAGAGGGGTGTCTGAGCCCTCTTTTTTTGTTTAATTTGAGGTGGGCGGAATGGTCAGGGTAGGGGTCATTGGCCTCCAGGGAGACGTCAGCGAGCACATTGATGCAGCGAAGAGAACCCTCGAAAACCTCGGCGTTTCCGGAGAAGTAATCTGGCTCAGGAAGCCGGAAGGGCTTGAGGGCATCTCGGCGATAATAATCCCCGGAGGGGAAAGCACGACCATCTCAAGGCTCATGATGAAGAACGGCCTCTTTGAGCCGGTCAGGAAGCTCGGCGAGGAAGGTCTGCCGATAATGGGCACCTGTGCTGGACTGATAATGCTCTCGAAGGAGGTCGTTGGAGCCACCCCTGAGCAGAAGTTCCTTGGGCTACTCGACGTTCGCGTTAACAGAAACGCCTACGGCAGGCAGGTTGATAGCTTTGAAGCACCGGTAAAGCTTGCCTTCAGCGACGAGCCCTTTACCGGTGTTTTCATAAGGGCACCAAGGATACTCAAGCTCCTGAGTCCAAAGGTGAAGCCAATAGCCTGGCTCAGCAATAGGGTAATTGGGGTGGAGCAGGACAACCTGATCGGTCTGGAGTTCCACCCTGAACTTACCGACGACACTAGGGTTCACGAGTACTTCCTGGGGAAGGTTCTCTAGACCCAACGGCCTTTGCCGGTTCCCTTCACAAAATTTTTATTCTTCACGCGTATCCTTTTTAGGTGGTAGTGTGAGTGAGCTTAAAACTGTAGTATGCCCCTACTGTGGCTTTGGCTGCAGGCTTCTCGTCAACCAGGTTACCATGAAGGTTAAGCCCTACAGGGGTCAGCCCAACAGGGGGAAGCTGTGTCCCAAGGGGCTCCATGCTACCG
>JALVUT010000357.1 GCA_027035445.1 Thermococcus sp. | reverse complement strand
CCCCAAGGGATGCTCTGGCAGCGGCCAGAGTTGTTCCGACTTCCAGGCTTTTCCTAAGTTCCTCCTCAGTCAGAGGGTTGTCCTTCAATGTGATGTACATGAGGTAGTAGATCGTATGAATCTGCAGGATTTCAAGGTTCATCTCATCAAGGATTATTTTCCCCCCAAGTACGGAGTCCTCGATGCGGTTGTAGGTGAATATCCTCTCGGAGAGCTTCGGATAACCAAGGGCGTTTAGAACGTAGGCTATTTCGGACTCGTCCATACCTACGCTGTCGACCATGGGGAAAAGGTTGTAGATGACCTTCTTTCGGAGGGCCCGGTTCTGGATGGAGGCGAACTCGAGGTGAACCTTAACGTCTTTCCTCCTTTTCAGGAGCATTATATCCTCCTTGGCCATCTTCAGGTAGTGGTTGGCGTCTTTACCATCGGAATAGCGCAGTTTTATCCCCTGATACCCTGAGAGGATAGCACCGTCAACCTCTTCTCCAATTTCAGGGAGAAACGGCCTCAACGCCGGCTCCGTGTATATCCTTATGCTCTCAAAGCGCGACGAGACTATGAACCTTCCGGAGAAGGGAACGGTTATCGTCTCACTTCCGAGTTTGAAGGTCATTCCAGCCCGAAACTCGAAGATGCGGTTTACCTTTATTGGATCGTTCTCGCGATACGCCTCGCGGGGGTGCCTAAAGGCGAGCCTCCCTCCATCAACCACAGGGAAAAGAAGGTTCGGCCTGTCGAGGAAGAGTCCGGCCTGTCTCCCGGCGAGATGAGGGGTATAGACTATAACCCTTTTGAAATCCAGGCTGGCCAGGAGGTTCGCAATGATCCCCGCCTGACCCCCCATCCTCTCAACATCGTAGTCAAAGTGGTCATCGAACCAGGTGTGAAGGTTCTCGTTGACCAGGGGTACCGCCATGGGCTTCCCGGTTTTAAGTGCATGCACGAGCCTGGCAACGAAGTCCAGAGGCTCGTCTATCTCCCTTGGGTATTCGTCGATCCTTTTTTTCACTGCGTCCACTCCAAGCTCGTCTACAAGCCTCTGAACAATTCTCCCGTTTAGGTAGACTATGGCGTCGACGTTGGTGTTGTAGGCGGTGTAGATCGAGAGATCCCTCGCCTCATCGAGAAGCCTCGCATTCATATGTATCACCCTCAGTGACTAACACTGTAGAAAAGGCGCTTCATTTTAAAAGGGTTTCGGAGACGGGGAAGGGAGACAGGTCAGAGGTTAGAAGTCAATGAGTAGCCTCCCTAGTTCTGGGATCTTCTCCATAACATCCATCTCCCGAAGTACCAACCAGAGCGAGGCCTGATTGCTCGTGACTACCGGAACACCGAGATCAGCCTCCAGAGCCTCGATTATCTCAAACGTTCTCAGATTGGTGCAGCTGATAAACACTGCAT
>JALVUT010000356.1 GCA_027035445.1 Thermococcus sp. | reverse complement strand
CACGAGCCGGGATGTTTAAATATAACAAAACCTAAACTAAAAGTAAATCAAAGACACGAAGGTGGTTACATGGTGTTGATAAATCCTGGGGGTAATGGTGGATGTGCAAATAACTCATCACTATCCGGAAACTACGAGCTCTGGTGATCGCATGCTCCCCCGAAAACTTCGCCCTCTCCTCCTAATAGTGATGGTATTTGCGGCCGGTTGCATAGGTGCTCACGGCCATAAGAGTACCCCGAGCATCCCGCTGAAGCCCGTTGCATGTCCAGCTGGGGAAAACCTGACTCTCGTTAACAATGCACACAATGTAACGCCCAAAGATCCCGCCTACAGGCTCGCCGTGGATCTCATGAAGGGCGAACTCGAAGAGGCCAAGGCCCTTTATCGTGTCGCAGCATCCAAAAAGGAGAATGAGAACGTCTTAAAGTCGTTGTCTAACATTTCCCGCTTATTTCTCAGCAATTCCACGGTTATAAATGAAACGACAATCCGGGTTGGCAACGCGACCTACAATTACGTTGTCCTCTCTGTCTATGACTACAATGACCCCCACTGTGAGGGGGACGTAAAGTTCTCACCTGATATCCTCAGGGTGAACGATGTAACGGTCAGGTTAATCCCCTCCAATTGGACGAGAGGAACGGCGACCTACACCGGGATACCCTACAGCACTTACGTGGTGGGGATCGGGAACGAGACCTGTAAGGCGAGTTTCACTGAACTTTCCACCCTTATCATACCCTACCTCAGGGCGGGCGACTATCTCCTCCTCATTAATAGTGGGAAAGACCGGCTCTGCAGGGTGCAGGGGAACCTGTATACGGTGCACTTCGGATTCTTTAAGAAAGGTACTGAGGAAGGAAAGGAAGTGTCGCTCCTACTTGTGAAGAGGGGGTAAAATCGGCTCCCCAGCGACTCATGTTCGGAATGTAACGTTCATGTGACTTCTGGGGAAAGGCCTATAATATTCAAAAACCAACCTGATTAACAGGAGTCACTGGGAATCTGCATTGGGTGCAACTTAAAGAGGGGCGCCACACCTGCAGGATGCGCCTTCTGAGAACGGTGTATTAAGGCGCAAGCATGGATGTGAGGGGAAATTGGGGTGGTTGTAGAAGGTTTGATTCTTTACTCTTTCCTCCGGCCCTTTCAACAGGGGAGCAGGGGGATGGTCTTGAGGTTCTTAAGGGGGTGAAAAGATGAGGAAAAATATTAGCGAGCTCATATCCCTTCGGGGGAGGAGAGCCCTTATAACAGGCGCTGCTTCGGGAATAGGAAGGGCGACAGCTTTACGCTTCGCCGAGGCGGGGGCGGATTTGGAGTTGGTGGATATCAACGAGTCCGGCCTCATGGAAACGAAGAGGCTTGCAGAGAAGTTTGAAGTTGAGGCCAACGTTCACCGCGTTGACATCTCGCGGAAGGCCGAGATAGACGCCCTCTGGGAGGGGCTGAAAAACAGGGAGCCGGATATACTCGTCAACAACGCCGGCGTCTACTGGTTTAAGGGCTTCACAGAGGTTAATGAAAGCTTCTACGGGAAGACCATGGCGATAAACCTCCACTCTGTCTTCTGGATGTGCCAGCACTTCGTTGAGAGGAGGAAGGATAAGGGTGGTGTCATCATAAACGTTAGCTCAATAGAGGCCTTCCTGCCCTTCGCGAAGGGCTTAGTCCATTATGATGCAGCGAAGCTCGGCGTCGTTGCACTCACGAGGGCGATAGCGAGGGAGTATGGAAGGAAGATAAGGGCCAATGTCGTCGTGCCGGGAGGCATAGAGACGGAAGGCGTGAAGAAGCTCAAGAAGGAGGCGATAATGAAGTTCGACACCGAAAAGATGGGCATCTCCTTCCACTTCAATGCGAGGCTTCCCATGGGGCGCTTTGGAAAGCCGGATGAAGTGGCCCGTGTCATGCTCTTCCTTGCCAGCGACATGGCCAGCTACGTTAACGGGGCCATAATTCCTGTTGATGGCGGTTTTCTCTCAACGTAGTTCAAAGGGCATCTCGGCTTCCTCTCCCCTCTCGATTTTGTGGAGCTCCCTCCTGTAGGCCTCAAGCGGCCTGTCCTCTTTTTTCAGAAAGCGTGCAAACGTCAGGGGCTCCTTTTCAAGCTCCTCGAAGAATTTGGGATAGCGTTTGTCCCTGATCAGATGGTGGTCGAGGACTATCTGAGCGTCTGTTTCTCTGATAATCCTGTTGAGGTTGCCCAGTCCAGTTTTCCATGCATCCTTAACGCGGTAGCCCTCAAGATACGTGGGAGGGCCGTCGCCTATTACCAAATCCGGAACCTGCTCGATTATCCATTCAGCTGAGGCTTTATTTAGAAACTGGGTGTCGCTTGCGTGGATTATTCTTTTAGTGCCGTCATCTATCATCGTCATGATTACAAAGCCGAGCTTCGAGCCTTCCCTTCCGTGAGGAAGGGCGGGAGAGAACTCCACTATGAAGTCGCCGAAGTCAAAGAATCTGCCATCGGCGTATTCGATTTTCTCCGCTATCGGCTCAGCATTCTTAAGGAATGCCCATGCTCTCTTTCTCTGGCTGAAATTTATGTTCTCCTTCGGGTGCTTGATGAGGAGGACCTTTCCGGCGTAGATTTCTTTTGCACGATCCCTGCTGGAGCTCTCGTAGAGCCTTTCAAAGAAAGGCGTGTGGTGGTCGTAGTGATAGTGAGAAATCGTTATTATGTGGGATTTTTCAGCGTAGGCCTGGATTTTCTCCCTCATCTGCTGGAGGGCTTCAAGCTCCGCTCTTGCAGGGGGCAGGGAATAGCGTTTGGGCCCCAATGCCACGCCAGGGTCTATGAGGATTCCCTTTCCGCCTACCCGTATGAAAACCGCCAGACTCCTCACTCCCAGACTCTCGGAGGCTATGGGAATGATGCTCATTTTATCACCAAGATATGTCTGGGCTAAACCTTAATAAGCCCTACCTGTTAGTGGAGTTAACCGATGATGAGTGTCATCCTGAAGCCATTTTTGTATGCGTTTTGTACATATATACCTTGAGTCCAAAATTTGTATTTCCTCCACAGCGGTCCCAAACTCATTTTTATTTTCTCAGATTTCAACCTCTCCTGCATTCACTCCTCATCTTTTTCAAGCAGTTTAATAAACTCCTCCACACTCAAGCCGGAAACATTGCCAGCCTTCAAATTTTTCAACTCAGCCCTCAACCGATTCAATGTTTCTTCATCAATATCTTCCTCAGGCAGATTGTCGGCGATCATCTTCAGAACCATAATCTTCAGATCTTCTACATCTCTTTCAATCTGAACAACCTTCTTCAAGATTTCATTAAGATTGCTGAGAACATCTTTCATCAGATCCACCCCGTTATCATTTGGAAAGCTTATGGATATATAAAACAGGTAACCCTTTTCGGAAATTTAGACTAGTGACTGAATACGCTTGTTTAATGATGTGATGCAGTACTGGAGAGTTCACCTCTAAAAACTACCCACTCTTCTTAGAAAGTCCTTCACTACCTTCAGAACATCTTTCCACACGGTATCAAACTCCGGCAACTCCCTTAACTGATGACCCAGACTGCTCTCCCACGCCCTTTCATAGTAAGGCTTTCTGCCTTGAAGGGTGTCAACATCCGGCTCAAGTCCCTTGGCCTCGAACTTGGGACGGAGTATCTGAGCCACACTTCCCAAATCAGCAGCATTTTTCAGAAACCATATATCGTACAAGTCCCTCGGCCTCATCCTCTGAAACAGAGACCTGATTTTCTCAGCTAAGATCTCCTCCAAGCTGTAAGCCCTGACGCTTACCACAGAAAATCTTGGGCTGTCTGAATAACCATGCAGAATCGGCCTTTCTTGAAGAGGCAGCAGTATCTTCTCGTACTTTTCCAGAGTTATGTCCATTTTGATCTTCGGCGGATTTCCGGTTCTGCTGAGCAGTCTAAACGGAATCCGAACTTCAAATCCAAGGAGTTCTCCTTTGAATAGCCTCACCCCATGTCTCGGCCTCAGCTCAAAATCCAGGAACTGAACAGGCCCTTCGCTGGCCGCTTCAACGGCCTCGGCTATTTTAGCCCGAACCTCCTCTATATCCGGCTCCTCCGAGAGCAGAGTATAGTCAAGGTCCTCAGAAAACCTGTAGTTCGGAAAGTAAGCCTTTTTCAGGCAGGTACCTCCCTTGAAAGCCAGTGCCCTCCAGAACTTTGACTTCCAGAGACCGTAGAGCATCCAGCTTATAGCGTAGTCCTTCTCAACGGTAGAGACCGGAACCCCAAGCTCGGAACTCAGGACCTTTATCTCCTCCTCAATCATTCTACCTCCTCCCAGTAATCATCAGGAACGTTGATTCGAAGGCCCCACCGATAGTTAAAGCGGCCTTCAGGGGGCATTGAGGGGTCGAGAAGTGCAAAGCTCTTCCGGTCCCCTTCAGAAAGTCTAATTTCCTTCTCAATCCCAAGCCCTAGCCTCTCGCTCAAAAATCCCAAACGCTTCAGGACGGCCCTGCTCTTCATCCTTTCGGCGTACTCCAGCAGCTTTTCATAATCCAGTCTCGCGTTCTTGAGGGCCTTAAGAACCTCGATTATCCCGCCGCAGTACTTGGGCTTGTCCAAACAGTCAACTATCGTCTTTTCTGGATCTGTTATCCGAACCTCTCTGCGTCCAAGACGTATGGTACTGATTCCAAAAAACTTCTCAGGACTGACTACGACCACCTTGAACCTCTTGCCGTCGAGGATCAGTAGCTTCCGGTAGCCTCTCTTTACGGGAGTTTGAATGAAAACCGTTTGGGGAATCTGCTCGGTCATTCCATAGTAGTTCAGGGCTGACCAGTATGCAACTGCCCCGTTGGGTACCAAAATCTGAGCTAGAACAAACTCATGGGGGGAAGATGCTCTCCCAGGTTCTAAGGAGAAAGTGTAGATGCCCTTGGCAATTCTCCGGAGAAACCCTTCTCTGAGAAGTGCCTCAAGGTAGTAGTTTAACTGCTTCGTGGTCACGCCGAGCTTTTCTTGGGCCTCCTTCTTGGTGAAGATATCTCCCAGTTCTGAGAGCCGCCTCAGGACCTCTGTGGTATTCATATTTTCTCACCATAACACCAATATAACCGGATAAAAATGAGAATTTTTGAATATAAAGGTTTTGGATTATTATTAATGACCTGCCTGATAGGCCCGATAAAATAAACAGTACCATAAAGGTTTTAGTATTAACGTGTATTCACCTATTGTTTGTGGTGATCGAAATGGAGGACATTATCTATTCGGTTGAACCTTTACTGAAGAAATGGCGTGAGGTGTATAAGGAAGAAAAGAAAACAAAAAAGAAACCTGAAAAAGTCGAATATTCTGAACTTGACCCTTTGATGTACTTCAATGTAAAAAGGCCTTTCTTTGTGAAATTATCTCCAGAGGATCCAACTTATGTGAGGACTTTCAGGATGGTTTCATACGGTATGCTCAAGTACAGCCCATCTATGAGAACATTAATACTCAGGGGTGCAGGCTATAATCTGGCTCGCAAGCTCGTAGAGACCAACGAGATTAGGAGTATAGACGATCTCCCAAGAGTGTTCTTAAAGCAGAAACTTGGACTGGTTGATATTATAGAAGAGTCCTTTAACCGTATGAAGGTTAACCTTTATGAGTGCATGAGCTGCTACAACACCAAGCCCGTAGGAAGAACCCTCTGCGACTTTGAAGCCGGGTTTATCCAGGGTGTTATGGAAGTCCTTATCGGCAAGAACATCACAAGGGAAGTTTACTGCTGGGGACTGGGTAACCATTTCTGCGGGTTTGAAGTAGTGTTTGAGTGATGGCTATGAGTTTGCTGGTAATTCAGCCCTCTACCAGATGCGATGGAAGCTGTATAATTTGTCCATGGAGGGAGAAATTTGGATGCACTGGTGTGATGCTACCTCTCGAGGCGCTGGATGCATTGATAGATAATCTGATAGATTTCAGATTTGATGAGTGCATTGTAACGTGCCCCAATCCATTTTCTCACCCGAAGATAGGGGTTGTATTAACTAAAGCCCAAGAGTTATGTGATGCCGTTGATGTGTTCCTTCCAGTCTCAGGTTTGAAAAACGTTGTCCAAAGTGGACAGCTTAAGAGAATCTCAGATAGGGCAAGTGCCTTCATAATCTTGGTTGACTCTCAAAAAGCTATGACGTCATCAGTTCAGACTATAAAAAACCTCCTGTCCTTTGGAATTGATAATATTGAAGCCTACATCCCCCTTGGATCGAGTTTTGATTTTGCAGAGGTATTGTCCTCGATTGATATCTGCCGTAGATTGGGACTTAAAATAACCGTGGGCCCGAGGTTTTATGAGAGGGTTCCTACAGAGGAATTTTTGAAGAAACTTGCAAAAAGAGAAAATACCGAGGTTGGCTTGCACTATGGTGTGAAGTATATGTATCACGCCCTTAAAGTTTTCTTTGATAATTATCCCGTGACTCTTTTAACGTCTCTGTCTTTGGAGAACTGCAGAACTATATATGTGAACCCTTATGGAAACATCTCCAAATGCCCTCACTCAAAACTCACCCTTAATTACACACAAATATCAACCGAGCGTCTTAGGGAGATGCTCTTCTCACCATGTCCCCTAAGCAAGGATTCCATACAGCTGACTCCCAAGGTTAGGGTATCCTTTGTAACGCAGGACGGAGTCGAGATACCTTCTGATATCATGGAGCTTCTTGAACTGGTCTCACAGCTGAAATCCTTTAGGGCTGCATGTAAGGCCATGGGTGTTTCCCCCTCAACGTACTGGGAGCGGATTAAGGGTATAGAGGACAAGCTTGGAACCTCTCTTCTGATAACCATGCGGGGGGGAAGGAAAAAAGGTGTGACGGTTCTAACGGGATTTGCCCGGGATATCTTGGAGGAGTACAAAAAAGTTAGGGAGAAAGTGTTGCTTTCACTTTATGCTTGACTCCCTATAGACTGGGCGTTCAGAAGAAAAATGCAATGATTCGTGTTCTATATTCTGTATAGTAAGGGCAGTCGTTATGGGCACATACCGAACACGACTTCCTTATTATCTGTCTTTGTTTAATTTACAATTGAGGTGATAACAATGGAATCTCTATCGCCACCCATGGACAAGAAACTGACCGTGTATATAGACCCTTCTAAGTGCATGGGTTGCAGGGCGTGTGAGATGGCGTGTGCAATTGAACATTCTATGAGCAAGAATCTCTTTGGGGCCATCTTTGAGAAGCCAGTTCCAAAGCCTAGACTGAAGGTGGTTGTGGCGGACTTCTTTAACGTTCCAATGAGATGCCAGCACTGCGAAGACGCCCCCTGTATGAAAGCATGCCCCACTGGTGCAATATCCAGAACTGAAGAGGGGTTCGTTGTTTTGAACCCGAACAAGTGCATAGGCTGCCTTATGTGTGTGATGGCCTGCCCATTTGGACATCCAAAGTACGAGACAGAGTACAAGGTGGTTCTGAAATGTGATTCCTGCGTCAAGCGCGTCAGGGAGGGCAGGCTTCCGGCATGTGTAGAAGCGTGTCCAACCGGGGCTATGAAGTTCGGGGAGTTGGGGGAAATTCTGGAAGATGTCAGGAGGAAAAAGGCTGGAAACCTCATATCGGGCATGAAAGTTCCGGGAATGGTGTATATAAAGCCCATCGCAGAAGCAAAGGGAGAGAAGCCTCCTGTTAAACCCATGGACCTTTATACAATGTACGCCCCTGTTGGGTGGTATTGAGGAGGGGACATTTATGGTTGAGTACATAAAGTATCGGATTCCTGCAAAGGCAGTTTCGGCAACCAAGGGAGTTGCCGAAGTAATTGAGAAAGCCGAGGAAGATGGTGTTAAGACAGCTTGGCATCGCCTTCTGGAACAGCAACCACAGTGTGCCTTTGGTCAGCTGGGGGTTTGTTGCAGGAATTGTACAATGGGACCCTGTAGGATTGATCCCTTCGGTTCAGGGCCAACCAAGGGTGTCTGTGGTGCAAGTGCCGATACCATAGTTGCAAGAAACCTCCTAAGGATGGTAGCCGCCGGAGCGGCTGCACACAGCGACCATGCAAGGGATGTTGTTGAGGTGTTCAAAGGAGTCGCCGAAGGAACACTGAAGTACTACAAATTAACTGACACAGAGAAGCTTAAGTCTTTAGCTGAGGCCTTAGGGATAAGCACCGAAGGTAAAGACGAACACGAGATAGCGAGGGAACTTACGGAAGTCCTCGAGTGGGAGTTCGGAAAGCCCGGCGATGAGCCCCTGAAGATGCTCGCCCTCGCTCCAAAGAGGAGGATCAAGGTCTGGGAGAAGGCGGGTGTTCTGCCGAGGGCCATAGACAGGGAAGTCTGTGAGTGCATGCACAGAACCCACATCGGCGTCGACGCCGATCCAGTTTCACTACTTCTCCATGGTGTCAGGACTTCCATATCTGATGGGTGGAGCGGTTCAATGATGGCAACTTACCTGAGTGACATCCTCTTTGGAACGCCGAAACCTATAAAGTCTGAAGCAAACCTTGGAGTTCTCAAGGAGAACTACGTCAACATAATCGTCCACGGTCACAACCCAATTCTCTCGACCAAAATCGTTGAGGTCGCCATGAGTGAGGAGATGCAGGAGCTGGCTAGAAAATACGGAGCTGAGGGAGTCAACGTCGTCGGGATGTGCTGTACCGGAAACGAGGTTCTCATGAGGCTTGGAGTTCCCCTAGCAGGCAACTTCCTCATGCAGGAGCTGGCGGTAATAACCGGTGCAGTTGAGGCTATAATAGTCGACTACCAGTGTATAATGCCGGCCATAGTTGATGTTGCCCAGTGCTACCACACGAAGGTTATAACAACCGAACCAAAGGGCCACATACCCGGGGCGATTCACATAGAATTCAACGCAGAAAAGGCCGATGAGATAGCCAAGGAGATAGTCAGAATCGCCATCGAGAACTATCCCAACAGGCCGAGGGACAGGGTGCATATACCCAAGCACAAAATAGAGATGGTCGCCGGCTTCAGCGTTGAAGCGATAGTCGAAGCCCTTGGTGGAACCCTTGAACCACTCATCAACGCCCTCAGGGACGGAACCATAAAAGGAATCGTTGGGATAGTCGGATGCAACAACCCCAAGGTCAGGCACAACTACAGCCACGTGACCCTGGCGAAGGAGTTGGTAGAAAGGGATGTTCTCGTCGTTGGAACCGGTTGCTGGGCGATAGCGGCGGCCATGCATGGGCTGATGTCTCCAAAGGCCGTTGATCTCGCCGGCCCAGGTCTGAAGAAGATATGCAAGGCTCTGAATATCCCGCCGTGCCTGCACATGGGTAGCTGTGTTGACTGTTCGAGGATACTCATAGCGCTCGGAGCGCTGGCAGACGCCCTTGGGGTAGACATCTCCGACCTTCCAGCGGCAGGTTCTGCCCCAGAGTGGATGAGCGAAAAGGCAGTGTCAATAGGAACCTACTTCGTGGCCAGCGGCGTCTTCACTCATCTAGGTGTCGTTCCACCAGTAATGGGAAGCAATAGAGTGACTGAAATATTGACAGAAGACATTGAGGACGTAATCGGAGGAAAGTTCTACGTTGAGACGGACCCAGTAAAGGCTGCCGAGACTATATACAACGTTATTCTCCAAAAGAGGAAGAAGCTCGGCTGGCCACTCTGACTTTTAATTTTTCTTCTTCCGAGGAGGTGACAACAGTGAAGATTCTCGTTGCTGGAAAGGGAGGGGTTGGAAAGACTACTGTCTCAGCTTTGCTGGCCCACATACTCGCGGATGAAGGGTACAGCGTTTTATGCCTGGATGCTGACTCAGTTCCAAACCTGGCCCAAAGTCTTGGGATTCCGTACGAGAAGGCTCTTGAAATAGTGCCACTTTCAAGAAACGAAGAACTAGCTGAAGAAAGAACCGGGGCAAGACCTGGCTCAGGATGGGGTGTGATATTCTCACTTACGCCGAAGGTGAATGACCTCGTCGACAAGTATGGAATCAGAATAAAGCCGAACCTCAGCCTCGTCGTCGTAGGCAGTATTGAACAGCCAAAAGAGGGCTGTATGTGTCCCTCAATAGCACTTGCCCGTGCTTTTCTGAACCACGTCCTTCTCAAGGAGAGGGACATTGTAATAGTCGATAGTGAGGCAGGTGCTGAGGTGTTCGGGAGGGGACTGGCTGAGAAGTTTGACATTATGATATGTGTCACCGAACCCACACTCAAGTCCCTTATGATAGCGAAAAAACTCCTGAGAATGGGCAGAGAGCTTAATATATCAAAGCTCCTCCTCGTCATAAACAAAGTTCGGAATACCATGGAGGCTTCACAGTTTTACGGGAGGATCTTCTCTGATGATTCAGTTCCCTACTGCACTATAAGCTTTGACGAAAACGTGGTTAAGGTTGACAACTCAGGTCTCGGAGTCGATTCTATCCCAAAGGAGTCCGCCGTGTACAGGGCCGCCCTGTTCTTAGCAAAGAGGATACTGAGCCTGAAGCGAAAGTCGAAGGTGGGGTGAGGGAAATGTGCGAGGCGAAAGCCATTGCTGTTGAAGGTGGAACCGAAGAAGTGGTTATGGAGGACGTTGCTTTCCTCTACTTCAAGGACGGAAAACCGGTTCTGAGAAACATCCTTGGGGAGGAGATGGTGTTTGAGGACTACGAGGTTGAAAGCGTTGATTTCCTACACCACACAATATGCCTGAGACTGAGGTGACTTCCATGTGCCAGTCAAAGGTTGTGCTAATCAACGGTAAGGGAGCGGAGGTAATAATGACCGACGTTGTTCTGATGGACGTCAAGGACGAGGGGAAGATAGAGCTGATGGACATTATGGGCAACAGGAAAACCCTCCATGGATGCAGAGTGGAGAGCATCGATTTTGTCTCCCACAGGATATTTCTCAGGGAGGTGAGTTGATGACGTACCTCTCCCTTGTTCTTTTTCTTCTAACGGTGGCTGGGTTCATCGGACTGTTCTCGGGCGGAAAGGTTATGGCCAAGGTCGTAAACGGGCTCTCTGCTGTAGCTTCCCTCGGCATGTGCTATCTCGGGATAGTGGGACTTCTGGACAGCCTACCCCCCATAAAGTTAAGCCTCTTTGGGGAAGGGAGTGATATACTTCAGTCCTTCTGCTCGTTGACCCTTAAAATAACGCACCTGTCGGCTTTTTTCCTGCTCATCCTGGGGATTTTATCTTTCTCCGCTTCCCTCTACGGTGTCAGTTACATTGATGTGTACGAAAGAAGTACGAGGCTCTACAACTTCAGCTATCCTCTCTTCCTTCTGTTCATGATGCTAACCCTTCTCAGTCAAAACCTCCTGTGGTTTATTGTCTTCTGGGAGCTCATGACACTGTTTTCCCAGTTCTTGGTTGCCTTTGAGAGGAACAAAAAAGCCGTTAGTGCCGCCTTCAAGTACTTCTGCATGACCAAGGCAGGGGCGGACTTTATGCTGCTGGCAATAATCATCATGATAGTAAAGACCGCTGGAACCGGGGATTACTCTGGAATAGCTAGGTTCCTTCCCCAATATCTTTTCCGCCACACTGTGGAAACCTACGCCATCGCTCTTGGAATGCTCCTCGGACTAGGTGTTAAGGCGGCCATGGTGCCCTTCCACTCGTGGCTTCCCGACGCCCATCCAGAGGCCCCAAGCAACGTCTCAGCTCTGCTCAGCGGTGTCATGATAAAGCTACCCGTTTACATGATGTTTCTTGTGTTTCTGAAGTTCCTGCCCTTGAAGGAGTACATAGGCTTGGGAATAGCACTGATGGGAACCCTGACTCTGTTCTTCGGAACTATGTATGCGCTTAGACAGACAGACTCCAAGAGACTCTTGGCCTTTTCCAGTATTGGGCAGATAGGGTATATACTCCTGTCCTTCGGGACTGGTCTGTACTTCCTTTCGAAGGGAAACACTTTCCTCGGGGCCATTGCACTGATGGCATCTCTGTACCACACCATAAACCACGCGACATTTAAGGGACTCCTCTTCCTCACCGCCGGTTCAGTAATCTACAGAACCGGTAGTAGAGACCTAGACTACCTCGGTGGACTGGCAAAGGCCATGCCAATAACGGCTTTAACGGCACTGGTGGGTGCTCTCTCGATAGCCGGAATGCCTCCGCTGAACGGCTTCGTGAGCAAGTGGATGATATATGTCTCAACGATTCCAACGCCGACGGTTCTATCGCTCTTTGGAGTTTTCGCACTGTTCATGAGCTCGGTAACAACAGCATACCTAGTAAAATACTTCACCGCTATCTTCACAAGCTCATCCCTTGAGGAAATCAACACAAGGGAAGTGCCTCCAACCATGTGGATCCCGCAGGGGATACTGGCGTTTATCTGCCTTCTCTTTGGGATTTATCCGAAACTGCCACTCAACTTTGTGTCAAAGGTCGTTGCTTCCACTGGAATTTCGGTACCAACTCTGAAAACCTTTCCTGGAGTCGTCGTTCCCAATGTGGGAAACGTTGAACCGCTGGGCATCTTCGTTGTTCTCATATCACTGGGCGTCCTTCTCCTAGTGTTAACTTACTCAAAGACGACTCTTCCAGTTTGGACCAGTGGAACGAGAAAACCGCTTGGAATGCGTCTTCCAGCCACTTCCTACTACGCATCCTTTGAGGATGAGTTTAAGGAGGTTTATTCCTTTGGTAGCTGGGCTCAGAGTGTTGTCGGCTCATTCTGGAAAGCTATCAGAAAACTTGTCGTTCTCTATGACGAGCAGTCTTACCAGGCTGATTTAATGATGATTGCTTCGGCAGTGATTCTCTTGGTGATGATTTTAGTACTTGGGGGTGTGTCACTATGAACCTTGTGGGATGCATTATCAACGTGATATTCGCCGTTATCACGGCACCCTTCCTCGACGGTTTTGAGAGGAAAGTAAAAGCGAAGCTCCAGACGCGCCAGGGGCCGCCCCTAACACAGACATGGCTCGATCTTATAAAGCTCTTCAAGAGACCGTCTGTTAAGCCGTCTGATTCCGTTGGGTTGCTCTTTCAGGTCGGTCCTCCCATTGCTCTCGCTTCAATACTTACGGTCTTTCTATTCGTCCCCACAATCCTACCGGACTCAATGACCACATGGGGAGACATGATATTGTTCATATACCTGACAACGCTGAGTACCATGACCGTTGCCCTTGGAGGCTTCTCAAGCGGGAACCCTTACGCTCAGATTGGGTCGCACAGGGAAGTGTCAATCTTCATGGCCGAGGAGTTCTCGCTGGCGTTCGTTATTGCGGCTCTTGCTGTCTCAGTCAAGAGCTTCACCCTTTCTAACCTGTTTCCACTCCCAATAAAAGTCTCTACTGTTGTAGGCGCCTTGCTCTTTGGGGTTCTCACTTATGTAGCCGGAGCCAGAGTACCCTTTGATGTTGCTGAGGCCGAGAGTGAGATTGTGGAAGGCCCGCTGATAGAGTACAGCGGGAGACAGCTTGCGTTACTGAAACTCTCCATTTATACAAAGAGACTTCTCCTGTTCACGGTGTTCATCAACTTTTTCATCAGGGGAGACGTGACAATCAGGGGGCTTTCCTATGTCCTATGTCTCGTCCTTCTATCTGTGGTTTACTCCACGGTTGAAGCCTCCTGTGGAAGATTCAGAACGAGAGATGCCGTCAGGTTCCTAAAGAGGTTCTCACTCTTGGGCGCGCTGTGCTGGTTGTTGGCGGTTATGGGGTGGTGAAGAATGATTGCCGAAGTTCTAAAGGGATGTAAGATACTGCAGCATGATGAGAGGGTAACCATAGCGGAGGTTGCCCCCGAGAGAATTAGAGAACTTGTCAGGAAGCTGTTCGAAGGTGGCTGCTACTACTCGTGCGGGATGGGGGTGGATGAGAGGTCCGTGAACATGAGGTTTGCGATGTATCACATCTTCAACTGTGAGACCGAGAGGAGGCACGTGATCCTCAAGGTGACCACAGCTCCCAACGACCTGAGAATTCCCTCGATAACGTCGGTTGTAGTGGGCGCTAGCTGGTCTGAACGAGAGGCCATGGATATGTTGGGGATAGTCTTTGACGGCCATCCAGAGCCCGAAAGGCTCATACTGCCCGAGAACTGGCCGGAGGGAGTCTATCCCCTGAGGAAGGACTTCCCCTACAACAAGAAGCTTCCCCCAGCCAAACCAAGTGAAAAGAAAAGGAAGCCAAAATCCGACACACTGGAGCTTCCATTGGGGCCGTATCATCCCTCCCTCCATGAGCCGGAGTACTTTGAACTGTATGTAAAAGGGGATAAGATAGTTGACGCAAAATACAAAGGATTCCACATCCACAGAGGTATGGAAAAGCTCGCCGAGAGCAGGATGACCCTCAATCAGGTTCCATTTTTGGCCGAGAGAATCTGCGGGATATGCGGTTGTACGCACTCAACGGCATACTGCCAAGCAGTGGAGAACGCGGCAGAGATCTATGTCCCGGAGCGCGCGAGGTACATACGAACGATAATGCTCGAAATAGAAAGGCTTCACAGCCATCTCCTCTGGTTCGGAGTTGCCTGCCACCTCCTCGGGTTTGACAGCGGTTTCATGCATCTCTGGAGGGCCAGAGAGTACGTTATGGATATAGCTGAGCTGATAACCGGGAACAGAAAAACCTACGGGATAAACCTCATTGGAGGCGTTAGGAGGGACATCCCAGAGAATAAAAAGAAGAGGATCCTTGAGCTCCTGGATAAAGCCGAGAGGGACAGCAGGGAGGTGTTAGACAGCGTTGCAGGGATGAAGGAACTCAGGGATAGAATGGAGAACGTCGGAGTTCTTCCCAGAACGGAGGGGAGGGAAATAGGTGTAGTCGGGCCCGTTGCAAGGGCTTCAAGAATTGATACGGACGTTAGGAGGGATCACCCATATGCCACCTACGGCAACCTCGACTTTGAGGTTCCTGTCTACAAGGGAGGCGATGTACTCTCAAGGTTCCTCGTTAGGTACGATGAGACCTTCCAGAGCTTCAGTATGATAAAACAGGCACTGAAAGACATGCCCGACGGAAAACTCATAAACGAGGAGTATGAGATACCGCACTTCAAGCTCGGCCTTGGGGTCACGGAAGCGCCAAGGGGAGAGGACGTCCACATCATACTAACCTGGGGAGAGAACAGGATCTATCGCTGGCATCCCAGGGCCTCGACCTACAACAACCTGCCCGCGGTTCCCATTATGCTGAGGGACAATGATATTGCAGATGCCCCGATAATTACAGCCTCGATAGATCCGTGTTTCTCCTGCACTGACCACGTTTCAATAATAGACTCGGAAGATGGCCGGATTCTGTGGAGGGGTCCCCTGGAGGAAGGAGTTAGGAGGGTGAGAAATGGGAAGGCTTAAACTCATCTCCAAAGCCCTATCAATTGGCAAAGTTACCGAAAAGTATCCCTTCGCGCCGATTGAAGTTCCAGAGGACTACAGGGGAAAGCCCATTATAAACGAGGAGAAGTGCATTGGTTGCGGGGCATGCGCCAACGCCTGTCCGCCCCAGGCCATTCAGGTCTACGATGATGTCGAAAGGGGAGTAAGGGTTGTGCATCTCTTCCTTGGAAGGTGCATATTCTGCGCCCGCTGTCAGGACGTATGTCCGGTTGGAGCGATAAAGCTCACTCAGGAGTTCGAGCTGGCAACACCAAACCAAGATGACCTCCATCAGGTGGTTGAGCTCAAGCTCGCCCGCTGTGCCAAATGTGGGAAGCCCTACGACACGTACAGACATTTAATCCACGTGGCCGAGAAGGTTCCCCCTTGGGAGAGGGGATCGCTTCTTCTGTGCCCTGAGTGTCGGGCTAAGAAGACCTCAGAATGGAGGCTGTGGGGGTGCAGGAGATGATAAAGAAAAGCCTGTGGGTATTCCACCTCAATTCAGGCTCATGCAACGGATGCGACATAGAGGTCCTGAACATCTTCGCTCCGAGGAACGACGTTGAAAGGCTCGGAATAAAGCTCGTTGGAAGTCCCAGACATGCGGATGCCATCGCTTTCACGGGGCCCATTACGAGGGAATGCCTACCAAAGGTTGTTGATGCACTCAACGCCGTTCCCGAACCAAAGCTGGTTCTCGCTATAGGAGCCTGCGCCTGCGGCGGCGGCATCTGGTACGACACCTACTCGGTCGTTGGAGGCGTTGAAGAGTTCTACAAAATTCTGAAGGAAGAGTACAACATCGACCCGCCAGCAACTGTCTTCATTCCCGGCTGTCCGCCAAAACCTGAGGCCATAATCTACGGAGTTGCCGTTGCTAGGGGGATACTTGAAAAGAAGCAGAGGAAGCAAGTTTACATCGAGCCGGATGAAGTCGTTGCGAAAGAAAGACACCTGCTTGAAGAGCTCCTCATTCAGACAGGAAATATGAGACACTTTATTCCTGAGATTAGGGTCAGGAGGGTCTAAAATGACTGAGACTACTTTAGTGAAGTTCCTTGTGTTTGTGTTTCCTCTGTACGTTATGGCTTTCGTCCTTTACTCGGTCAGGGCCGTTAAGGGGCCTACCGTGCCGGACATGATTCTTGCAGTGGACTGTATGAGTTTTGATATAGCAGCCTTCATGGCAATTCTGGCAATCTACTTCAAAAGTGTCTACCTCATCAGTGGAGCCATAACACTAGCCCTCTGGGCCTACCTCTTGGACGTCTACATCGCAAACCACCTCACGAAGAAGGAGGTGGGAGCATGAACGTACTTTTCATCTTGGGGGCAATCCTCATAACCATCGGCGGAATCTGCGACCTTTTTGGGGCAATAGGACTCCTCAAATTCCCCAACTTCTACGTTCGCTTACACGCGGCAACCGTCGGGACAATAGGCGGGGCAGTAGTGCCACTCTTTGGCGTAACACTACTGGCACTCGGCATGAACATACCAAACAAGTACGCGATAGCCGGGGCCAGCCTCATCACAGGATTAATAATCCTACTCGTCGCGCCAGCAGGAGCAACGGCGCTGGCATACGCCGCCCACAGGGCAGGAATAGTGGAGTGGAAGCCAAAAACCGACCAATTAAAGGAGGCGGGGGAATGATCGAACTCCACCTAGCAATCCTCGCAATCACCACATTACTCGGACTAACCTTCTCCTACCTAGCAATAACGGAGAAAGACCTCCTCAAGGCGGTAGCTTACTCGGCAGTCCAGGCAATAGCTTACGCCATAATCTTCTACCTCCTCATGGCGCCAGACATTGTGTTAGCTTACGTTGCAATAGCAGTCGGAATCTACTCAGCGTTACTCGTCTTCATCATCGGGAAAACCGAAAGGTACGAGGTGGTGTGAATGAAACGCTTAATAGGCCTGCTCATGATCCTCACAATCACCCTTGGAGTAGCGTGCTACGTTGCCCAAAACCTCACCCCCCAGAAGAACCTCCACCCACTCGGAGAATTCTACCTCGAGAACAGTTACTTTGGAAAATACTCGGCAAAAAGCCCTGAAGCGGTAACCTCAATCGTCTGGGACTACCGTGGCTTGGACACGCTCTTCGAGACGGCCGTCTTCTTCATTGCAATAATAGGAAGCCTTACCCTCTTCAGGCTGAGCAGAAAACAATCCAAGGAAGCAAAACAGGGCGAACCAAAACCAGAACTCCCAGGACCCGTGGGAACGGTGACGAAAGTTATAGTCGCAATGATTCTTTCGGTTTCAGCCTCAATAGCACTCCACGGGCAATTAACGCCAGGCGGCGGCTTCCAGGGTGGTTCAGCCTTAGCGGTTGCTCCGCTTCTGATAATAGCCACCTACACTAAATACGCGCTTGAAAAGAATGGTCTCGACAAGGCGAGGGCCATAACAATCCGCTCAATCGGCCTGCTCGGCATTGCACTCATCGCTTTAATCCCACTCCTCCTTAACGGTTACTTTATGCAGAATCAGCCAATTTTTCCGGGAGAAGCCCTCGGAGTTCCACTGGGCGGTTCACTCGTTTACTACAACATTTTCGAATACCTGGCTGTTGGAGCGGGCTTCACGGCGGTCTTCCTCCTTCTGAGCATTCCAGAGGAGAAGTTCAGAGAATTCCTGGGGGTGAGGAAATGATAAGCCTCCTATGGAGCGTTACGATAATTTCACTCCTCGCAACGCTGGTAATAAGCGTTTACGGGATTGTGTCAAAACCTAACCTTGTGAAAAAGCTCATAGCATTAACCATCTTTGGGGATACTGCCAACGTCCTAGTAGTCCTCCTCGGTTACAGGGTGATTTATCCGGTAAAACCCCCGATCCTGCCAGTCTGGAAGGAGAGTGCCCTCCAAAACTTCGTTAGAACGGCCGTTGACCCGCTTCCACAAGCATTGGTATTGACTGCGGTAGTCATTGGAATGGCGGTTAACATCCTCATAGCCTTCGCGATAATCCAGGTTTACAGGATTTACGGGACGCTTGACGTTAGGGAAGTGGGCAAACTCCTCCCAAGCCTTCTAAGGAGGGGTGAGAAATGAAGGGCTTTGTTTCAACCGCCGTTCTGGGCTTTGTAACTTACATCCTCTTCACCGGTTCGACAAGGCCATATGACCTGTTCACCGGAGCACTCGTCGGGATAATCATTGGAGCACTCGTCGGGAAGTTCCTTGTCGAGGACGACGCCAAAGCACTGAATCCACTCAGGTGGGCCTGGGCTTTGGTTTACTTCATCTGGTACTTCCTCGTTGCTGAAGTTAAGGCCCACACTGATGTTATTGGAAGAATAATCACAGGAAAGGTCGAACCTGGGATTGTGAAGGTTCCGTTAAAAGTAAAGGGCGAGTACGCGAGAGCTCTCGTGGCAAACTCAATAACGAACACTCCGGGGACGGTTGTTGTTGACGCTGATGAGGATTGCCTCTACGTGAACTGGATTAACGTGATGGCCGAAAACCCAGGAGAAGCAAAGAAGGAAGTCTGCGAGGAGTTTGAAAAGTACGCGGAGAGAATATTCGAGTGAGGTGGTGAGAATGAATGCCGTATGCCTAACCCCGGTAATCCCAATCCTCTTCGCCTTCGCACTGCCAATAACGTCAATCCTCGTCAAGGGAAACAGAAAAGCCGTGATAGCGTACGCTTTGACCGGGACGGGTTTGACGCTCTTGAGCGCGTTCAAGCTCTTTCAGCTGGCTTACTCTTCAAGAGAACCGTTGGTTTACACCTTCGGTGGTTGGACGGCTCCAGTGGGCATAATCTACGAAGTTGACCGGATGAGTGCTCTGATAGCCTTAGTAACTGCAACGTTAATGTTCCTCATCGCAATCTACAGCTACCGCTACCTCGAGGGGGAGAGCGGTTTAGAGTGGTACTTCACGCTCTACCTCGGCCTTGAGGCTGGCTTACTTGGAGTCTTACTCACGGGTGACGCCTTCAATCTCTTCGTCATGATTGAAGTTACCAGCATCGCAGCCTACGCTCTCGTGATGTTTTACAGGGACAGGGGAAATTCCGTCGTTGCCGGCTTGAAGTACGCGCTGATTGGTGCGGTCGGAACGACCATGTACTTCCTCGCTCTGGGAGTTTTCTACTACTCGTTCGGAACATTAAACTTCGCCAACCTAAGTGCTCTAATCCATGGGGTGGGCTTTCCGGTGGTTGAAAGACCCTGGGGGGATGTGGTTGTCGCTTCAGGAGTTGCTTTGGCCCTGGCCACTTGGGCGTTCCTGATTAAAGCGGCAGTCTTCCCGAACCACTTCTGGCTTCCGGAGGCTCATCCAGCCGCACCGAGTCCAATCTCGGCGATACTATCTGGGCTGGTTGTTAACGTTGGCGTTTATGCTTTGGCTAGGTTCATCTACACTGTTTACGGGGGCTCGCTTGACGTAAGTTTAGGCCCTATCATTCACGCGCTCAGCGTGATTCTAATGTTCCTTGGCGCGGTTTCGGCGCTCTTTGGGGCTTTGATGATGCTCGTGCAGAGGGACGTGAAGAGGTTGATTGCCTACTCGACAATAATGCACATGGGTTACTTGGTGATGGCGGTTGGTGTTGGCACGCAGTTGGCGTTGAGTGCTGCAATATTTCACATGGTTAATCACGCGGTTGCTAAAGCGTTGCTGTTCCTTGTGGTTGGGGTTTTCATTCACGCTACCGGTTCAAGGGATTTGGAGGACTTGGCTGGACTAGGGAGGAAGATGCCTGTGGCAACGTTCACTCTGGCAGTGGCTTCGCTGAGCCTCGTTGGCGTTCCGCCGTTGAACGTGTTCTTCAGCAAGTTATTGCTCTTCAACGCTTTCATGGAGAGGAGTTTCCTCCTTGCTCTAGTGCTGGTCCTTAGTTCGGTGACGGCTTTGGTGGCCTACATTAGAGTGTTCTACGAGATCTGGCTCGGAGAGCCCAGGGAGAACGTCGAGGCCAGGGAGAGCTGGAGCATGAGTGGTGTTTGTTTGGTTTTGGCCCTAGTCTGCATTGTTATTGGTCTGCTGGCTCCCTACGTGGTTAGTCACTACATCAACCCAGCAACAACACAAACAATAAACTACAAAGAGTACATACAGCAAGCGCTGAACCTCGCAGGGAGAGGTTCAAAATAGCTAGATAAACTATTTTTGCTTTTTAATTCATGGAGGTAAAATGCTAAATAGAGATAGATCATGGTTCGACTAGGTGGCTCAGTTAGAGGAACTCCCTCAGAAATCTCAAGCTTTCTCCAGCAGTTTATTGCAGTCTCCGCACCACGGAGTAGCAGAGCAAATTTTCTGCTCACTCTCATCTTTTGGCAGTTTTGTTCTCAACAATAATTGGGAGTTTCATTGCGGCTTTCCTATATATCGGGTCCGTGAAGTAGTGGACCCCGGTATTTTCGTCTTTCCTCACAATGAAGAGTCCCTCAACTAACACCGTTAATAAGCTGCTGAGAGTGTCTTCCGAAATTCCATTCGAATTATATTCCTCCAAGAAGCATCAAACTCTAAGAGCCTAAACACTTCTCTTGCCTTTGGACTTCTGCCCTCTGAAAGATGCTCCAATTCCTTTTCTGCTTCTTTAATGGCATCATCAATCGTGTTTCCAATGCAATCCGATGATTTCGTTCTGTGTATCTCTTCAACATCATACAGGTTCAACCATCCTGGAAGTGTGCCAAGCTGCTTAACTGCATCCCAATAACTTTTCAATTTCTTCCTCTCTCCTAAACAGCTGCTCTGGGATACCTACCTCTAAGCCTTTTGGACATGGGATAGCAAAAAGAAGCATCAATACGAGAGGAAGGTAAATGGGTATCACATATATTACTCCGAGCCGACAAGCTTCATATGTTTGAGATCTAGAATGTCTTTGAGGGGGCTTAAAAGCTCTCCAGCTTTCAATGAGTACGCCAGCCCCGAGAAGTATCACGGCGAATATGAGCCTCGCCTCCGCCAGACCAACCCAGTCCACTACGAAACCGTAGATGAAGTAAAGTGTTCCCCTTTTGGAATCCGATGTTGTAATTCAATCGAGACATTGAAACCGAAGGCCATGCTCACCACAGTAACCACGATTCCCAAGGTGATAATCCAGGGAAATCTTATTGAGTCATGCCCATTATTTGATGAATATGAAAGAAATAGGCTCAGTTTTGAGATACTGGCGGCAATTGGGGAGAGCCAGACTACTGCTAAAAAGAGATTGGAGAAAAAGCTAGAAGAATAAAATTGCAGTATTTTAGTTAACCGATGACGCATATCAGTCTCCCTTGTTCTTCCTAGTTTTTAACAGCAAAACCTTTTAACCCCTCTTTTCCAGAGCACTTTCGGAGGGGGGATGATGTGGCACCTTCAACCGATGACACCCACTCCTTGGAAAATCCTCCTTTGGCTGAAAAAAGGCCGTAGAAGGGAGATTTGAGTTGCGAACCGATGATGAGTGTCATCCCTGCGGAGTGAGTGATGACGAGGTTTTATCCCCACCTGAGGTGGTTCCATGTCCGGCTTCCTGAGATGGAGAAAGAGGGAGAAGTACGGGCCGTTCACATACCTGAGTGAGCCGACGTTGCTCTACAACACGCGAACCGAGAGGGCAATAGTTGAGATAACTGAGGAGAAGCTCAATACTAACAACATACTTGTCCCCTCGAAGTATGGTCTCAGGGACACAAGCGCTAGGATAAGGGAGGCCAAATATCTCGTTGCGGTTGCCCCCCTCAGCAAGTTCACCTCTCTTGTTGCCCGGGAGGTGAGGATAGCCCAAGAACTCGGGGTTAAGGTGATAACTCTTCTCATAGCCAGGGAGGGAAACGAGCTGGTCTATCTGTGGGTGGAGGGGATTCCAGAGGGCGTTGAGTGGCTCGATCCAGATGGGACCATGGAATTCACCAAATCATTTTTGGACAGGGAGTTCTTGGACGTCTTGAAGAAGGGGCTCTTCGTTGGGAGCAGAAAAAGGGAGTGGTAGAAAGGGAGAGCGTTCAGGCGTTCTTTGACTGGATGTAGTCACATATTGCTTTAGCTGCCCTCTTTCCGTCGCCCATGGCGAGGATGACGGTTGCCTCGCCCCTTATAGCGTCACCACCGGCGAAGACTCCCGGAATACTCGTCATAAGGTTCTCATCGACCACCAGCGTCCCGTTGGGGTTTGTCTTTAGTCTCTTCTCCTCCGTGATAATCTTGTTTGGCTCAAGACCAATGGCTATGATGACTGTGTCGGCTTGGAGGGTAACGTACTCGCCCGTTCCGACGATCTTCCTCTTACCCCTGCTGTCCCTCTCGTCTAGGGCCCTCATCCTCTCGAACTTCACCGCCTTAACCTTGCCGTTCTCATCCCCAATGAACTCCACCGGGTTGAGGAAGAACTCAAACTTCACACCCTCCTCCTCGGCGTGTCCTATCTCCTCGATACGTGCTGTCATATCTTCCCTTCCACGGCGGTAGGCTATCGTAACCTCTGCCCCGAGTCTCAGGGCCGAACGGGCAGCATCCATGGCCGTGTTACCGGCGCCGATAACGATAACCCTCTTTCCAACCGCTATTGGTGTGTCATACTCGGGGAACTCGTAGGCCTTCATGAGGTTAACCCTGGTAAGGAACTCGTTGGCGCTGTAAATCCTTCCGAGGAGGATTCCCGGGATGTTGATGAGCTTTGGAGTCCCGGCGCCGGTTCCGATGAAGACAGCATCGTACTCCCGAAGGAGCTGCTCAATGGTCACGGTCCTTCCAACGACGTGGTCCGTCGCTATTCTGACCTCAAGTCTGCGGAGCTTTGCTATCTCCCTGTCGAGTATCTTCTTTGGCAGTCTGAATTCGGGGATGCCGTAGATGAGGACTCCACCCGGCTTATGCAGGGCCTCAAAAACCGTAACATCATAACCCATCTTCGCCAGTTCGCCGGCACAGGTCAGTCCAGCCGGACCTGCCCCAACTATGGCGACCCTTCCTTTTCCACACTCCCTTCCAGAGGCTACCTCCTCAAGGAGCTCGTCTTCTATGCCTTTTTCGCGGGCGTAGTCGGCGACGAAGCGTTCAAGCTTACCTATGTTAACGGCATCTCCAACCTTACCAACAACACAAACCCCCTCACACTGGTCCTCCTGCGGGCACACACGGCCTGTAACGGCTGGGAGGGTGTTGTCGTTCCATATTATCCTCAGGGCTTCCTTGACTGCCTTGTCCGGGTCATCGCGGTACTCGACGAGCTTGCTTATGAACCCCGGAATGTTGATGTGGACGGGGCAGCCTTTTATACAGGGCGCGTACTCGACGGGGCATTGAAGACAGCGCTCAGCCTCCCTAACAGCCAACTCAAAAGTATAACCTAGGTTAACCTCAACGAAACTCTTAACCCTCTCCTCAGGCGGCCTCTCAGGCGTCGGGATCCTCTCTTTTATCAGCTTTGGCATTCAGACCACCCCCTTCTTTCGGAGCTCTTCAAGATAGCGCTCTTTGGCCAGCTTCTCCTGTTCAAGGAAGCGGTTGGCCCTCTTCAGCACGTCCTCCCAGTCAACCTTGTGGGCGTCGAACATCGGTCCGTCCCTGCACGCGAACCTCACCTTACCATCGTAGAGTATCCTGCAGGAACCGCACATTCCGGTTCCATCAACCATTATCTGCCTTACGGTTGTTATCGTCGGAATTCCATACGGTCTGGTGAGTTCAGCGAGCTTTGAGAGGGTTCCCAGCTTTCCACCAGCGAAGATCACGTCAACCTTGTCCTTCTCAATGAGTTCCCTAACGACGTCAAGGTAGTTTCCCTTTATTCCAACACTCCCGTCGTCGGTTGTTATGTAGTGCTCATCGGCAACGGGTTTTGCTAGGAACTTCTCTGGATAGACGTTTTCGGCATTTTCAAAGCTCTGAATTGAAATTGTATAGTTCCCAGCTTCCTTCATGGCCTTCAGCGTTGCGTAGTTCTCAGCCTGTCCACAGACGGCGTCGGATGCAAAAACAACATTCCCGTAGTGTTTTACCTCTATAGGCTTTCCGAGCGGGCCCACCATGCTGTAGAGCTCGTCCCCAACACTAAACTCATGGTAGAGCTGGAGACTTGTCTTTCCGAGCTTTCTGATGAACATTCCAATCTTTCCGTTCTCCGCTTTGTAGACCGACATTGGAACCCTTTCGCCCCGTTCGTTGGTTATGAAAACTACGAACTGGCCCGGTTTCCATGCTTTGGCCACATGCGGCGCTTCAACTTCAATAAAATAGTCGATGGGACTCAGATCCCGTTTATCAGTGATCCGATACATAGGCGCACCACCCCGGACACATGTCCGTTATTGTCCACCGAATGTTTTGAACTTGGGGTTTATAGCACTTTTTAAAACCAAAGGTGTAAAACTTTCCTCCGCAGATCCCATCAACCGGGAAAGCCTTTTTAGGATGTCCCCGACCTTCTCTCGGTGATGCTGATGGTAGAGATACCGAAGAGCCACCCCCGCTACTGGAGCCTGTACTACAGGGAGAAGATCATTGAGGGCATGGAGAAGGGCATGACCGCGAAGGCAGGTTTAATAGCCCACGGTCGCGGCGAGGCCTTCGACTACATAATCGGGGAGAGGACGATAGAACCCGCCGAAAGGGCCATGAGGGCGGCGGTGGCAAAGCTGATCCTGGCCGAGCACCCGATCATATCCGTTAACGGGAACGTGGCTGCACTGGTGCCTAAGGAGACGATAGAGCTCGCCAAGGTCCTTAACGCAAAACTTGAGATAAACCTCTTCTACCGCACGGAGGGGCGCGTTAAGGCCATCGCCGAGGAGTTTAGGCGGTACGACCAGGAGATTGAGATACTGGGTGTGAACCCAACGAGGAGAATTCCAGGTTTGGAGCACGAGCGCGGGAAGGTGGATGAGGAGGGAATATGGAGGGCCGACGTTGTCGTGGTTCCCCTGGAGGATGGTGACAGGACCGAAGCTTTAGTCGCAATGGGCAAGTTCGTGATAACCATCGACCTCAACCCTCTCTCCCGCTCGGCGAGGATGGCGGACATAACCATAGTGGACAACATAGTCAGGGCCTACCCGAGGATGACGGAACTCGCGAGGGAGATGAAGGACCACAGCAGGGAGGAGCTACTTGGAATAATCGAGGAGTATGACAACGGAAAAACGCTGAGCGATGTTCTGCTCCACATGAGGAACAGACTCACCAGGCTAGCCAAAGTAGGGGTCTGGAGGAAAAAAGAGCTGGGTTAGAGTTTCCTTTCGCTTTTTTCAACGAGCTTTCTGAGTTTTGTTACCAGTTCTCCCTCACTGCCAGCATGGGAGATGATTAGGGGAACCCTCTCGCGCTCGGCGAGCTTTACGGCCAGCTCATCGAGCTTCTTGACGCCGTGGAGAACGACCACTGCAGGTTTGAGCCCTTGGACGCGGACCGCGATCATGGGGCTTCTCCCGGTGGT
>JALVUT010000355.1 GCA_027035445.1 Thermococcus sp. | reverse complement strand
TCCTCAACAGAAAGCTCTCTCCGGGGAGGATATACATGACGCTGGAGAGGAGGATGCGCTGCGGAATCGGAAAGTGCGGCCACTGCGTGGTCGGAACGAGCACCTCAATGAAGTACGTCTGCAGGGATGGGCCCGTCTTCACGTACTGGGACGCACTCTCTACCAGGGGGCTGATATGATGGAGAAGCTCAGACTCGGGGTTTTTGAGCTTACTGGATGTGGGGGCTGTTCTCTAAATGTGCTTTTTCTTTATGAAAGACTCTTCGACCTGCTTGAACTGTACGAAATCGGGGAGTTCCGGATGGCCTCAAGCAACAGGGAGGAAGGCCGTTACGATGTCGGACTGATCTCGGGAAGCGTATCCACCCAGTTGGATCTGGAACTGCTGAGGGAGGCCAGGAACCGGTCGGACTACCTTATAGCACTCGGAACCTGTGCAACCCACGGAGGGGTACAGGGTGGAGCCAACAGAACCCTCAAGGAAAAACTGAGGGCCGTTTACGGCTACGAGGGAAATCCCATGCGGGCCCTCGACTCAAAGGCCGTTGTGGAATACGTGGCCGTGGATCTTGCGATGCCGGGCTGTCCGTACAACAAGGAAGAGCTGTATCAGGCACTGATAGATATTGCAAAGGGCATTGACCCAGTAAGGCCCGACTACCCTGTCTGCGTGGAGTGCAAGCTCAACGAGTACGAGTGCGTTCTGATCAAGAAGGGCCTCCCGTGTCTCGGCCCGATAACCCTTGGAGGTTGCAGCGCGGCCTGCGTACGCTCCGGCCTGGGTTGTATAGGTTGCAGAGGGCCGCTTCCGGGGGACATAAACCCCGCGAGCGAGTACGATATCCTCAGGGAAAAGGGCTACGACGACGAGTACATCAGGAGGAGGTTCAAGACATTTGCGAGGTGGGGGCAATGATAATCGAGCTGAGGGAGTTTACCAGGGTTGAGGGAAGCGGAACCGCGGAGGTTGTGATCGAGGACGGAGAGGTTAAGGATGTGAGACTCAAAATCGTTGAAGGACCACGCTTCTTTGAGCTCCTTACGCGGGGAAGGCAGTACTACGATGTCCCAGACCTTGAGGCAAGGATATGCGCGATATGCTACGCCTCACACAGTGTCGCGTCTGTCCTGGGAATAGAGCGAGCCCTGAACGTTATTGTCCCTGAGGAGATATCAATGCTCAGAGAACTGGCACTCCTAGGTGAACTCCTGGAAAGCCATGCCCTCCACCTGTACCTCCTCGTTGCCCCGGATCTCTTCGGTTATCCGGATGCCATCAGAATGGCCTCCAAACACGGGGAGCTCGTCAGGGAGGGGATGGCCCTTAAAGCGTTCGGCAATAGGATACGGGAACTCATCGGGGGCAGGGAGATACATGGAATAAATATCAAACCCGGGGGGTTTGGCAGGTATCCCGACGCCCAAGAACTGACGGAGGTGGAGAGGGAGAGTGAGGCCCTCCTTGAGAGCGCGGAGCAGGCAGCAAAAATCTTCGCGGGAGTTAAACCCTACGGGGGCGTAGCGAACCATTTTGCTGCGACCGATGGCTATCTAATGGGCGACTCCATGATATCCAAAGAGGGGAGGTTCCAGTACTTTGAGAGGATAGAAGAACACTCACCCGTTTACAGCTTCGCAAAGCAGAGCCTCTACCGCGGGGAACCCTTCCTAGTCGGGGCGCTGGCGAGGCTTCTCCTCAAGGCAGACATGCTGACACCCAGGGCCAGGGGACTCCTTGAACAGCAAAAGGAAAAACTTGAAACCGGGTACACGAGCTACAACAACCTGGCACAGGCCATAGAGCTGGTTTACGGTCTGGAAAGGGTGCATGAGATAACCGGAACCCTGCTGGATCGGGGCATTACTGGGGAGAACGTCCCCATAGAAGTCGGGGAAGGGGGGGAAGGAATCGGGTACGTGGAAGCACCTAGAGGGGTCCTCGTGCACCACTATCGGATAGACCGCGAGGGAAAAGTCGAGTACTCAAACATAATAACCCCGACCGCCATGAACCATGCGATGATGGAGACCAGCCTGCTGGAAGAGGCCAAAGCGCTCTATGCTGAGGCTGATGAAAGGGAGATGGTGCAGAGGCTTGAGGAGACCGTTAGGGCTTTCGACCCCTGCATCTCATGCTCGGTGCACGTTGTCAAGCTTTAACGTGCCTCCCCCCTTTTTGGCATGAAGAGGACCACTCCAACAGCCTGTATGAGATCGTGACGAAACTTATTTATGGCACAGCATACACCCCCGCTTTGGTGATGCTAATGTCAGTGTTAGAGATGTTCAACTTATTTGACAGGATCAAATTTGGTGAGGCAGTCCTGATAAAATACCGATCCTCAAGTTACGTACCGGACCTGCTGTCCCTGCTCCTCAAGAGGTACGCTGAAAAGAGGGACTATGCTTTCATAGTTGACGACAACCTGGACATGCTCCACGTAATAAACGAGCATCTGAAGGTGTTTGGGATAAACGGGGCCTTTGATGATGCCGTTGTGATAAAAACCGGCGGTGTTCAGAAGGTCGGGCAGGTTGCAGGCAGGGTAAAAGTCGAGGGAGAACCGTCCGTGTATTTACCCAAATACAGCCGTGCCACTGAGGGGATATTCTCAAAAGCGGGTAGATCGGTGAACGTGGTCGTGGGGCTTGAGAGAATCTTTGCATTCATAAACAGTCTCAGGGATTTCTACATCATGATCCTTGGGGTCCAAGGTTTCCTCGGCAATACCAAACGGAAGGCGTTCTATCTAATGGACCTGGACATAGCGGAGGGGCTTCCCATCAACCCAGTGCCCGAACTCGAGAGGATAGCAACGACCGTCATGGACGCGGAGCCGGAACTCGACAAGATCAACGTCCTGGTTCTAAAGGCCCCAGACGTCGACATCATGGGGGAACGGTTCTCGTTCTCCCTGAACGATATCCTGTAAGGGGGAGAGATACATGATAATCTGGGACGACCACTTCCACGTCGACCCATACCACGGGCTGTTCCTTGAGGCGGTGAGGGAGTTCCAGCGCACCGGCGGAACGCACCTAGTAGTCGTCTACAAGACGGCCCACGACTACGGCTTCCCGGGCCTCAAAGCGGAGGACTTCATCAAAGCTATGGACTTCCACATGGAGCTGGTTGAGAGGATAAACAGGGAAACGCCGGTGCAGGCCTACGCAGTCGTCGGCGTCCACCCGGCGGAGTTTGACTATCTCGCTAGGGAGAAGGGCCTCGAATACGCGAAGAACGAGGTCATGACGGCCCTTGAATATGCCCAGAAGCTCTGCCTTGAGGGGAAGGCGATAGGCATAGGTGAGATAGGGAGGCCACACTACGAGGTTCCTCCGGAGATCTGGGAGGCGAGCATCGAGCTCATGAAGTACGGTATGAGCCTGGCCAGGGAAGCCGACTGCGCCGTCCAGCTCCACACGGAAAGCTTCGACGAAGCTAAATTCAGGGAGCTGGGCAGGTACGTGAGGGAAGTCGGGATAAAGCCCTACAGGGTGGTTAAGCACTTCTCGCCACCGCTGGTGAGGGTCGCCGAAGAGGTCGGCGTCTTCCCGAGCATAATAGCCAGCAGGAAGAACATAAAGGCCGCGATAGAGCAGGGGAACAGGTTCATGATGGAGACGGACTACATAGACGATAAAAGAAGGCCGGGAGCTGTTCTCGGCCCGAAAACCGTTCCAAAGAGGACGAAGGCCTTCCTGCAGAACGGGATTTTTACTGAGGAAGATGTCCACAAAATCCACGTGGAAAACCCGGAGAAGGTCTACGGGGTTGAGGTAGAGGAGTAAAACATTACACCCTCACTTCTTTATGATCCTGATAAAACTGTCCCTCATTTTAAACTCCTTCAGGCTTAAGGATTAGGGGCCTTTTCAACCCACTGTACTTAAGAAGAACCTTCGTGGCTGCCTTCATAACGTCTCAAAAGGAGAAATAAGAGCGTTAGTTAATGTTCTCTAGTTTCTGCTTCTCCCTCAGAAGTTTGAGGCCCTCTAGGAATACCTCTCCGTTTTGAACGGCGTCTTCGGGGGAAAACTCAAGTGATTCCTTCGTAACGTAGCTCCCCTCCTTAAGGAGACTGCCCATCTCGTGGAAGATTTCCCTAACAGCACTATCGCCACGGTGAGTTGAGCCTTCAATGGCTCTGGCTGCCTTTACGAGTCCGTCTTCCACGTATATTGCCCAAGCCTTTGACCTATTCTGAATCTCTATTCCACCCCTATACGTCTTCAGGAGAAACAGGAAAGAGCTGAGGTCAATTCCAGAACTGGGACGATCCTCATCAAAGGTCACGCACGCCTTAGGGTTGGCCTTGAGTATTTCGTTGACGTCTGCTTCATAAACCTCGACGGCCTTTACTAAATCCTGCTTTACAGCCTCGAGAATTTCAAAAAAAGCCGTCTTCCCTCCTATAGAAGTATCCCCAAAGACATCTTCCAGTATCGAACCGACAATTTTACCTTTTTGGATTAGTGCATACCCGATTTTTATGCCCGACTGGCTCCTCCATGCCATCTTGAGATAGCCTTCCTCAACTTTTCCTGTGAGTTCCAGCGGATCACTAAAATTCATTATGATATCCATGTATTTCCCGGAGAGCATACAAACCACCATAAAAAATTCAGAAGGAAAAACAATCAAAGCATTGAGGCAACCTTCTGGGCATTCCTCTTGAGGTATATCCTGACGAGGCCGAGGTTAACTTTTGGATCAGTGAGAACTGCTAGTACGGCGTTTTCTCCAGCTTCGACGGTTATTATTTTGCCTTTGGGAGACTCAAGGGTTATCATATCGATAGCCTCTTCGTGGAACACCTCGTTGGACACATTGAGGGATGTACCGTGAATAGTAGCCACCATCGCGGCCACATTCTCCACGTCAATAGTCCTGTCACTCGCCTGTCCTTCAATCAGGAGTCCGTCTTTGCTGACAACGGCCACCCCTTTAACACCATCCACCCTGAGGAGGTCAGCAATTATGTTCTCAAACATTTTTCAATCACCCCAAGATAAGCATATCAACTTCAACGTGCTTCTCATCAACCCGTATCCCCTTTATCAGGACGTTCTTCCCCGAAAACTTTTTGATGGCAACAGCAATAGCGTTTGCCATTGGATAGAGCACGGGCTTCATTCCCTCTTTCTCAAGCAGCTGGAGAGCGTGGAGATCCATTGGATTATCAAGTTTTAGGGTCACCTTATTCCCATCAACGTTTATTTCTCCCTTTTCAGCAAAGCCGAAGGTGTTTATCATAACCTCTGTAAAGCGGTTTAGCAGTTCCTGCGGGTCGTTGCTTCCCTCAAAGTTTAATCCATACTCCTCCATCATTGCATGGAGGAGTTCCTCACCTATGGAATTTCCAAGACCTCTTGCACCTGCACCAAGAACCTTGTAAATCCCATACAGTATCAGGTTGTTAACCTTTGTAGCCATTTCCTCAGACCTCTCATCCATCCTTTCCACGACCTTCGCCTCCATCATGGACCCCTCACCATCCCCTATTTTGTTAGTCTCTTTAAATTTTTTCCAAATTTTTGTAGTCTACTCCAGGGGATGAAAACACACCACAAGTTTAGCTGATAGTTTGGAAATTTAATATTTACCCCAGCTTATTTGGATATTATTTCGTCAAAGTATTTAAGGGACATAAAGCCAGACAACTAGACACGGGATTTAATTTCCTCCAAATAGCCAAACAAAGGTTATGAAACTGAAAGATAGTGATATAAATGCAATACTTGAACTGAGAAAGAAGGGATTTAAAATCAAGGAGATAGCTGAAATGTTCGGTGTGTCCCCGAGAAGGATCCAGCAGTTGCTGAAGAACCCAAAACTGAAGAAACCGGGAAGAAAACGCATTGAGTTGCCCCTAGAGCTCAAGAATGAGATAATACGGCTGAGAAAAGAGGGTTGCACAATCAACCAGATATGCAAAACCCTCAACTCCGAGGGATACCGCATCTCAAGGTACAAAATATGGAAAACCCTCAAGGAACATCAGGAAAGCGAGATGATGAAAACCATAAAGGGGGTTAACTCCCTGATTGGAGACCATGGATCAGCTGTTCATATAGGTGTAATCCCTCTGGTAAGGGGAGATAAGGGGTTATTGAGACTCTTTGTCATACTTGATATCTCCAAATGCAGGGTTATATACTGCGATGTAGTCAGATCTCTCTTCTTGAAGGATGTCATAGACATATTCGATTCCCATGTCCTTAGAGTATGCGAGCCTAATTTTGTTATCCTATCTTCAGTTCCGCCTTTAGTCCCAACGAGGTGTTCTGAGAACAGGCTCACACGACATCTGAAAAATCTGGGGATACCATATATGTGGATCCCTGAACCTCTGAAAAAGAAGTACATAAAAGAAGCTGAGAGAATCAAAAAACTTTTTAGGTCTGAGCCCTGTTGTTCATCAAATTTAATCAAGCAAATTGAGGAAGCGTGTAAAGAAATTTTACGAGGTGTATGAGGATGAAGGTACTAACTAGGATAAAGAAATTTTTAAAGGGCAAAACTGCAGAAGAGACAAAAAGCTTTGAGGATATACTGGTGAAGAGGTATGGATTTAAGGGATACCTCTATGCAACCTCTGAGGGGCTTCCCATTATAGGGAATTTTGAGAAGTATGAAGAACTGTCTGCGAAAATGCCCGAACTCTTAAAGGCTCTCTCAGTGCTGGAATCATCGGGTAAATACACTATACTTGGGG